>NZ_JBNCKS010000050.1:0-49428 GCF_049841635.1 Micromonospora sp. DT44
CAGGCCACCACCAGTATCAACATCATCAGCCCGGACCCTTGACGACCACACCCACCGCCTAACTGAACGGCGTTGGAACTAGTCGTCGCTTGCGATGCGGACTGGCTGGCCACTGCTCAACTCGACACGCTCGACGAGGTGCGGTGCTTCACGAAGTGGGCGGCGCGGCTCGGTTCGGGTGAGCGCGACCTGGGGGAAGCGTCCGTGCTCGCGGCCGCCGAACTGCGAGCAGGCGTGGCCATCACCGACGACAGGAACGCAACGCAGGTCGCCCGCGCTGACAAGGCCCGCGTCCACGGCACCATCTGGCTTCTCGCGAGGGCCTGCCGGGACGGCAAGCAGACGCCGACGGCTGCGGGGAACCTCATCGAGGCACTGAGAGCAACCGGTGCTCGTCTGCCCTGCTCCGGAGCGGAGTTCCCGGACTTCGCCCGTAAGCACAACCTCCTGTAGGCGTCGAACCGGTGGCGGTGCTGTGACGAGGCCTGCTTGAGCGCTGGCTCGGCGGCCGTCTCGAGAGGGCCCGCGAGCGATCCGTTACGAGAACGGCTGTCGGGTACGGACGCGGATCGGTCTCCATGGCGATCATCGACGTCTCTCGCTACGATCCGAGATTGAAACGTCACGATGCGTAGGGGTGTGCTGACTCATGCCCTACGCGTAGGCGAACTGAAGCCGCCGCGAATGTGGCGCCGGCCTGCGGATCACGCCGTCTCGACGAAGGGAATCCGGATGACCGAGAGCGCGCAGAGCACCGAGAGTCGAACCGTTCCGCCCGTGCGGTCGTACCCGTTCAGTGTGCCCGACGGCCTCGTCGTCGACCGGACCTACGGAGAGCTGCGCGAGCACGAGCCGATGACCCGGGTGCAGCTCCCGTACGGGGAGGAGGCGTGGCTCGCCACCCGGTACGAGGACGTCCGTACGGTCCTCGGCGACGTGCGGTTCGGCCGCGCGCCAGCCGTCGAACGTGACGAGCCCCGGCTCACGCCGCGCCAGCAGTACAGCGGCATGCTGACCATGGATCCGCCCGATCACACCCGGCTGCGTCGGCTGGTGGCCAAGGCGTTCACGGCACGTCGGGTAGAGGCGCTGCGCCCCCGAACCCAGGAGATCGCCGACACGCTGGTCGACGACATGCTCCGGCTCGGTCCGCCGGCCGACCTGGTGGAGCACGTCGCCACGCCGCTGCCGATCCAGGTGATCTGTGAGCTGCTCGGCGTTCCGTACGCCGACCGCGACCGTTTCCACATCTGGTCCGAGGCGATCGTCTCGACCACCTCACTGCCTCTGGAGACGATCCAGGAGTACCTGAACAATCTCTGGGGCTACATCGGTGGCCTGGTCGCCGAGCGCCGTCGCGACCCGGGGATCGACGACCTGCTCGGCGCGCTGGTGCGGGCCCGCGACGAGAACCAGGATCGGCTCAGCGAGACCGAACTTGTGGAACTGGCCGCCGGGCTGCTCGCGGCCGGTCACGAGACGACGGTGACCCAGATCCCCAACTTCGTCTACGTCCTGCTGCAAAACCCGGACCAGCTCGCGCGGCTGCGGTCCGATCCGTCGCTGGTGCCGGCCGCGGTCGAGGAACTTCTGCGGTACGTGCCGCTCGGCGTCGGTTCCTCCTTCGCCCGGTACGCCAAGGAGGACGTCGAGGTCGGCGGGGTGCTGGTCCGAGCCGGTGAACCGGTACTCGGTTCACTGTCGTCGGCGAACCGGGACGGCACGGTCTTCGCCGACCCGGACCGGCTGGACTTCGATCGCGAGCCGAAACCGCACCTGGGCTTCGGGCACGGCGTACACCACTGCGTCGGCGCGCAGTTGGCCCGCATGGAGTTGCAGGTCGCCGTCAGCACCTTCGTCACCCGTCTGCCCGGCCTGCGGCTCGCCGTACCGGAGGCAGAGCTGAAGTGGAAGCGCGGCATGTTGGTACGGGGCCTGCTCAGCATGCCGGTGGCGTGGTGAGCACCGCCTGGCGGGTCGGGGTGGACCCGGCTCGTTGCATCGGCACGAGTATCTGCGCCGGCACCGCGCCCGAGCATTTTCGCCTGGTTGACGGCGTGTCCGCGCCGCTGGCCGGCGTCGTCTCCCCGGCCGAGGTCGTCCTCGACGCCGCCAACTCGTGCCCGGTGGAGGCGATCATCGTCCGCGACGTCACCGACGACCGGCTGATCGCCCCGGAGGACTGACCCGTCACCCACACCGCGCGTGAGGTCGGCGGTTCGTCCGGCGTTGGCATCGCCGCGGTCGCCGCCTATGGTGGAGACATGTCCTCGGTTACGTTCCGCTCTCCTGCCGTCACCCGTGTGGCGGCGATCGGGGCTGCCCACGTGGCGTTGGCGGCGTACCGGACGGTCGATATGCGGGTGCCGGTTGTCCGCGTGCCGCGCATTGCGCCCATGTCGTGGCTGACGAGCCCGGCGCGAACCGGCCGAGGCCCCCCGCGGAATCGTTGCATCACCAAAACGACCGCCAGGGCGAAGCTATCCAGCTTCGGCCCTTTCTTTTTACCCTTCGAAAGCAGAGGTAGGACCATGAGCCTCGATCAACGAGCTGTCGACCAGCGTTGGCTGGCTGATCTGCGGGCATCGCTGGCGGAAGACTTCGCCACGCAGACGGCTCGGCTGCGGGAACTGACCGAGCTCAACGCGGACACCGGCGACCCGAGCGAGGCCCACAACCGGGCCGCGCTGCTGGTGGCCACCCGGCGCAACATCGAGCAGATCACCGGTGCGCTGAGCCGCATCAGCGCCGGCACCTACGGGACCTGCGCGAAGTGCCGCCAGAACATCCCGGTCGAGCGGCTCGAAATCCTTCCGCACGCGCAGTTCTGCGTGTCCTGCCAGGCGAAGCAGAACGGCTGACGGGCGGTGTGGCTGCCGTGCCGTAGCGGTACGGCAGCCACCGGCCGTCACGCGGGAGACGGCTCCGTCACGGTGACGATGTCCAGGACGTCGAGGATTCCCAGGAGTCCGGCAAGCGTCACGGCCTCGGAGCGCGTCAGGGTGAGCGAGCAGGTGGCGTCGGGGTCGTCGGGGGACTCGTAGACGAGATCTCGTCGCCCGCCCGGGTGGTGCGTGACCACGCCCACTCGACGACCGTCAGCGGTGGTGAACATGCGGCGTACCCCGATACCGGGCAGCGGGGTCAGTTCGACAATCATGGGAACTCCAGCGGGCAGGGCGGCGCATCCGCGTAGCGGCTCGGCGGCGCGCAGGCCGGCGAGCGTGGCCGGGCGAAGTGCGGTGGGCTCGGTGGTGGCCCGGGCCGGTCATGGCGGCGAACTGGACACGCCATGGGGTCGGCGCGAGCCGGGGCGGGTGGATCAGGCGAGGCCCAGCGCGTGGCGCGGTGGAGCGCGATCCGCCGACCAGGCGGGCACGCAGCCGGGGGTCGCCCGCCGCGCGGAACGGAAGACGATGCACAACCCGATCGAGCGGGTGGCCGAGAGCACCAGCACGAGCACGGCAAGCACAAGCAATGTCGGCTGCGGCGTACGCTCGCCGACGCGCCGGGGGCCGCGTCTGTCGTGCATGCCCCAACCATAGCCGTCGCCCAGAGTGTGGACCACATTCGCGTTGGGTGACCGTCCCGGGTGATGCGGTCGGTGAACTGGCGGACATCGTCGGCCTGCCGGGTCGCGCTCGCTCGGCCGCTGCTGGCGATGACGTACCGCTGGTCGGGGACGACAGCCGGTGTCCCGTGCCGCGGTGGGCGGCCACGGGTGCGTGGCCGCCCACGGCGTGTCACCGGTGCTGGTTCCAGTCGAGGCTCAGCGGTTGGCCACCCCGGCGGTCGGGGTGGGCTGGACCCGCTCGAACCGCACCTTGCTCAGCCAGCCCGGGAGGTCGCTGAGCACGTACAGCTCACCGTTCACGTCCGCACCGAACGCCGTCGGCTGGGTGGGGAAGGTGCCGATCTCGGCGGACTCGTAGCCACCCGTGGACTTGGGACGCACGGCGAACGCGCGGGTCGAGCAGTAGTCGCTCGCGATGTAGGTCCCCCGCGCCTCCGGGGTGACGGACCCCCGGTACACCAGGCCGCCGATGATGGAGCAGTTCTCCGTCAGGTAGTGCTCGTACTCGACGACCGGGTCGGTGAGCCGTACGCCCGGTCGGCACTGCGTCTGGTCGAAGACCGGCGTGCCCTCCTTGCAGGACCAGCCGAGGTTCGCGCCGCGCTGCGACGGTCGGATGTGGTTGATCTCCTCGATCAGGCCCTGGCCGACGTCGCCGATCCAGAGGGAGTTGTCGACCGGGTCGATGGAGAACTTCCACGGATTGCGCAGCCCGTAGACCCAGATCTCCGGCCGCGCGCCCGCCGTGCGGACGAAGGGGTTGTCCACGGGTACGCAGTAGGGCTTGCCCCCGCAGCTGCGGTTGACGTCGATCCGTACGATTTTGCCGAGCAGGGTGCCGAGGTTCTGGCCGCTCTTGAACGGGTCGTTCGCGTTTCCGCCGTCGCCGGTGGACCAGTACAGGTAGCCGTCGCGGCCGAAGGCCACCTGTCCGCCGTTGTGGTTGCCGAACTCGGCGTGCTCCTGCGTGAGCAGCACCTGTAGGCGGTCGGGGGCGCCGAGCGGCACCCGCGCCAGGGTCAGCGCTCCGGCCGGCAGGCTCGTGTAGGCCACGTAGAGGATTCCGGTGCGCGCGAAGTTCGGTGCGGGCGTGATGCCGAGAAGGCCGCGCTCGTTGTCGGACGTGTCGATCCGGGCGGTCAGGTCGAGCACTGGATCGGCCGCCAGGCCGGTGGCGGGGTGGTACGCGCGGACGGTGCCGTTCTTTTCCGCGATCAACATTCGACCGTCCGGCAGGCCGGTGATCGCGATCGGGCGCTGCAGTCCGAACGCCACCCGCTCGGACACCACGGTCAGCTCGGTGAGTGGCGTCGCGCGGGCGTGGGATGTGCCGGTCGCCGCGGTGCTGGCCACCGACGCGGGTGGTGACAGAAGCACGGACAGGGTCAGGATGAGCAGGCCGGCCAGCATGGTGGCCGGACGTTGTCGCCGTCGCTGCATGTTCGGCTCCTCGATCAGGTGGGTGGTGGTGGTGTGGGAGCGTTTCCACACTACATCGATGTAGGTCGATGCCAAACCGGCTGGTCCTCCGTCGTGCGCGCCACCGTCGTCGGTCGCCGGCTGTCCAGATCGAACTGATTCGATATAGCATCGCGGCAGGGCAGTGTTACTCCGCAGGGGCGTGCGGCGCGGAGTGTTCGCCATCCACCGGGCGGGCCGGGCAGCCGGCGGTGGCCACCGATTTCGGGCGCGGCGGGGTAGACGCCGGCTCGGCGTCACCTGCGGCGTGCTGGTCCAGTGGCGAGCGCGGTGCTCCGGTCGTCGGCCGTGCGGTGCTCCTCGGTTCCGTGCCCAGAGTCGGCAACGGACCAGACGAAACACCGAGGAGAAGTGCACAGATGAACGACGTACCCGCTCGACCAAAGCGCCGGACCAGAGGCCCCGCCAGACTGCTCCTGGGTGGTGCCTGCGCCCTGGCGATCACCGTGTCCTCGATGGCCGTGGCGACCTTCGCCCGCGCCGACCTCCCCGGATCACCCGGTACCACCCTGAAGGCCGCCGCCGAGCGCAGCGGCCGGTACTTCGGCGCCGCCATGGGGGCGGACCGTCTCAACGACTCGGGCTTCCTGAACATCGCGAGCCGTGAGTTCGACATGATGACGGCCGTCAACGAGATGAAGCCCGACGCGACCGAGCCCAACCCGGGCCAGTTCAACTTCGATCGCGGTGACGCGATCTACAACTGGGCCACCCAGCGCGGCATGCGGTTCCGTGGTCACACCCTGGCGTGGCACGCCCAGCAGCCGAGGTTCTGGGGGAGCCTGAGCGGCAGCGCCCTGCGCAACGCGATGATCAGCCACATCAACGGGGTCATGGCCCACTACAAGGGCAAGTTCGCGTACTGGGACGTGGTGAACGAGGCCTTCGCCGAAAACGGCAGTCGGCGGTCGTCGAACCTGCAGTCCACCGGGAACGACTGGATCGAGGTCGCGTTCCGGACCGCGCGCGCAGCGGACCCGAGCGTGAAGCTCTGCTACAACGACTACAACATCGAGAACTGGACGTACGCCAAGACGCAGGGCGTCTACAACATGATCAGGGACTTCAAGTCCCGGGGCGTGCCGGTCGACTGCGTGGGCCTCCAGACCCACTTCACCGGCGGCAGTTCGCTGCCCGGCAACTTCCAGCAGACCCTGTCCAGCTTCGCCGCCCTCGGGGTCGACGTGGCGTTGACCGAGGCCGACGTCACCAACGCCTCGACCAGCCAGTACCAGGGCCTCACCCAGGCCTGCATGAACGTCCCCCGCTGCGTCGGCATCACGACGTGGGGCATCCGGGACAGTGACTCGTGGCGCGGCAGCGAGAACCCGCTGCTCTTCGACCGCAACAGCAACCCCAAGGCGGCGTACACCGCCGTCCTCAACGCGCTCAACGCCGCCTCCACCACCGTGCCGGGCGACGCCTCCGCCGACGACGCCTCCGCCGACGACGCCTCCGCCGACGACGCCTCCGCCGACGACGCCTCCGCCGACGGGTGCCTGTAGCGCGACGTACCGGATGGTCAACAGCTGGAACGGTGGCTTCCAGGGCGAGGTCACGGTCGCCAACAACGGCTCCGCCACCCTCAGCGGCTGGACCGTACGGCTGACGCTGGCCAGCGGGCAGAGCATCGCCAATGTCTGGAATGGCATCAACACCGGCACCAGCGGGACGGTCAGCGTCCGTAACGCCGACTACAACGGGTCTCTCGGCGCGAACGCCTCGACCACCTTCGGTTTCCTGGTCAACGGCAGCAGCAGCACCGCACCCAGTGGTCTCTCCTGCACCAGTTGACGACCGACGACGCGTACCGATCCCTCCGCGTCGGGACGCTGACCGGGTCCGGAGCCACCGGCTCCGGGCCCGGGCGCCGTCGTGGTCGGACCGGTACGCGACCGAAGTGACCGTCCTCGCGTACCGCACCTCGTCGATAGGGAGAACGACCATGCGCAGATTTCTCGCGGTGTTCAGCGCCGCCCTGATTCTCGGCACCACAGTCGGCAGCGCTCCGGCCGGGGCGTCGAGTGTGTCCCGGCCCTCGTGCCCCCGTGGCCTGCTCTTCTGTGAGGACTTCGAGCGACTGCCCGCCGGCGGGGCCAGCACGGTGAACTGGGGCGTCGACACCCGCCACGGCACGCTCACTGTCGAGCGTGCTCGCCGGGGCAACCAGGTGCTGCACGTCCACACGGTCGACAACGGACGTGCCTTCCTGCGCGTCGACGACTTCGCCGCGCCGGGCAACCGCTTCTACGGCCGGATGCGCCTGCGCGTCGACGCCTTCCCCACCGCCCCGGACTGGGCGCACTTCACGCTGGTCGAGGCGACCGGTAGCGGTAGCGCGGAGGTCGTACGTCCGATCGGTGGCCAGTACGCGCCCACGGTGCCCGGAACGTTCTGGGGCATCGGCGCCGACGGCGGTCCCACCGGCGACTGGACCAACTGGCGGGAGTCCGCCCCGGTCGTCGAGGACACCTGGCAGTGTTTCGAATGGAAGGTCGACGCCGCGGACAACCGCGTCGCCGTGTGGATCGACGGCGTGGCGAACCCGGAGCTGACCGCCTCCACGAACGACCACGGCGGTAACGACGTTCCCTTCGTCCTGCCGACCGTCGACACGGTGAAGATCGGCTGGCAGCTCTACCAGGGCGGCACGACGCCGGGTGAGTTCGACCTCTGGATCGACGACATCGCCCTGTCGACCAAGCGGCTCGGCTGCTGAGCTGACGTCCCTGCCGGGGTGCGGCTCTGCTGCCGCACCCCGGCAGAACGAGGGCGTGTGTCAATCTGGAGCGCGCGAGCCGTACGCCGGGCCGAACACCACCAGCAGCGCCAGGTCCTCGGTCACCTCGTCGAAATGGTGCTCCTCGCCGGCCGGCACGAAGATCACCGAACCCGGGGCCACCTCGGCTGCGCCGTCCGGGGTCACGATCCGGGCCCGCCCGGCGGTGACCACGTAGATCTCATCCTCGGTGTGCGGGCTCTGATCGTCGAGGCCGCCGGCCGGGATGCAGTACGTTCCCACCGACAGGTCCGGAACCCTCAGGTGTTCGACCCAGTCGTTGACGGCTCCGCCGGCCGTGGTCCACCGGCCCGCCCTTTCGATGATCTGCATTGCCGAAACCTAAGGGACGTCTCGTACCTCGGTGGAGGCGTTTCCCAGCGCCGGGCCGGTGGGGGCAGTCGCTCCGCCCGCCCCCACCGGCCGTGCCGTCACACCAGTCGGCGGCGTACCCACCAGAGCGACAGCAGGGACAGCGCGACGGTCAACGCGATCAGGATGCCGAACTCCCGCCATTGCAGGTTCCAGAACTTCGATCCGGGCACGTAGGACACCTTCAGGCTGAGGTTCTGCTTCTCCAGCCACCTCGGGCACGTCTCACGGTCGCGGGGCGCCTCCGGGCCGCACTGGGTCGTGTCGGCCGGACCGCTGAACTCCGCGCCGGTCGAGGTGATCGTGGTGCTCGACACGATCCAGTCGCCCCTGCGATCGGGCTCGACGTGAAGCGTCATCCGCCCGGTGTCGGGGCTCATCGAGATCCCGTACTCACCGTCCACCTCCAGAGGGCTGACCGTGGTGACCGGCTGAGCCAGCCAGGGGCGTACCACGAACGGCGCGGCGACCTGGAGACCGACCACCAGCAACAGGGTCACCGCCATCGCGCCGAGGGTTCGCCGTAGCAGCAGCCCGGTGGCGACACCGACCACGAAGGCCAGCGTCGCGTAGCCGATCGGCACGATTCCCCGGGCCGCGAACACCAGCGGATTCATCCGGTCGGCCGAGGCACCGTCGATCGGCTGCGCCCACTCGGTCAGCGTCAGGCTGAGTAGGCCGGCGCCGAGAGCGGCGGCGCCGCCGCCGACCGCGAGCTTGACCAGCAACCAGCGGCCCCGGCTGACGGACTGGCTGAAAACCATGCGGTACGTGCCGGACTCCAGCTCCCGGGCCACCAGCGGCGCACCCCAGAAGATGCCCACCAGGGCGGGCAGTAGGTACAACGCCCCGATGGCGGCGATGTGGAACTCGCTCGCCCATCCCGGTTGTAGCGCCCGGAGGAAGGCTTCGCCGGCGGACAGGCAGGCGTCACCCTGGCAGCCGGTGTATCCGGTCTGCGTGGCCAGCTCTCGCACCTCCGCCCAGGTCAGCGCCAGACTGCCCAGGAGCACCAGCAACAGGGTGCCGGTGGCCAGGGCCGGCGTCCGGAACTGCCGCCAGGTCATCCAGATCATCTCTGTCCCTCCAGGACCCGATCCGACCGGCCGCCGGTGGCTCCGCTCATGTACGCCAGCACGATGTCCTCCAGGTCCAGCCGGTCGACCTGCCACGACGGGTCGACGATCGGCGCGGTGCTGCGTACCACCAGGGTCGACTGCACCTCGGTGTGGCTCTGCTCGATCAAGGCGTGCCCCGCGCCCAGGTCGGTGGTCTCACGCCGTTGCCCGACCAGGCGGTGGTGGGTGGCGAGCAGGTCGTCCACGTCGCCCGCCACCTGGACCCGCGAGGCGACCAGCACGATCAGGTGGTCGCAGACCCGCTCCAGGTCGGCGACCAGATGCGAGGACATCACGATGCTCATGTCCTCGTCGGCGGCCAACTCCATCAACCCCTGCAGGAAAGTGCGCCGGGCGAGCGGATCGAGTGCCGCCACCGGCTCGTCGAGCAGCAGCAGATGGGGCCGCTTCGCCGCGGCGATGGTCAGGGCCAACTGGGCGCGCTGGCCGCCGGACAGTTTGCCCGCCTTCTGCGCCGGGTCCAGTCCGATCTGGGCGATCCGCCGCTCGGCGAGCCCTGCGTCCCAGGACGGGTTGAGGTGGGCGCCCATCCGTAGGTGGTCCGCGACGGACAGGTTGGGATAGACCGGGGTGTCCTGGGCGACGAACCCGACCTGCGCCGAACCGCTGACCGGCCGCGTGCCGAGTACCTCGATCCGCCCCGAGGTCGGACGGAGCAACCCACAGGCCAGTTGCAGCAGAGTGGACTTGCCTGCGCCGTTGGGTCCGACCAGACCCACGACGTGACCGGACGGAATGTCGAGAGTGCACTCCTTCAACGCGAAACGCCGGCCGTACCGCTTGCTCAGACCTTCCGCGATCAGCGCGCTAGTCATGCTCGGGCCTCCGAAAAGACCCGAAAGCTGCTGAGGAAGAGCGCCTCGATGCTCTCGTCGTCCAGGCCCGCATCCCGGGCCTCGTTCAGCCATCGCGTCAGGTCCTGCCGCAGCGGCTCGTGCTTGTCCAGCGAGTCGGCGCCCAGCGTGCGGGTGACGAACGTGCCCAGCCCGGGCCGGGCCACGACCAGGCCCTCGTACTCCAACTCGCGGTACGCCTTGGACACCGTGTTCGGGTTGATCGCGACCCGGGCCACCACCTCCTTGACGGTGGGCAGCTTGTCGCCTTCGTTCAGGACCCCGAGCCGGAGCGCGTGCCGCACCTGTCGGATGAGCTGCATGTACGGCGCAACCCCGGACCGCGAGTCCAGGTGAAACTCGATCACCTCGCCACCCCATTCCACTAGTTGACTAGCAGAATAGGTCTAAGGATGGTCTCTTCGCTAGCGAAGACCCGAACCTCGCGCCGTGGGGATCTCGACCGACCACCCGATGGGCGGGAAAGGCTGCCCCTTTGGTGCCGTCTCCGTCGGCATTGCTAAATCTGAGCGACTCTCCTGTTTTGCCCAGGAATTCGCCCCACTGTGAGTACGGTGAGGTCGGGCGATCATGCGGCATGTCGCAGCGGTCGAGGCGGGCCGTCATCAGTCACGTGCCGCTCGGCGGTGCTCCCGACGGGTTTCAGCCCTCGGCTGGGTCGCGTCGGCAGCCACGCATATCTGCCCGCGTTCGGCATCCACTGACCAACGAGGGAGAACAGACATGCTCGGAATCTCGCTACGTCGGCCGAAGGTCATCGCCGCAGCGCTCGCCGCCGCAACTCTGGTGACGGTGCTCGGCTCAAGCACCACAAGCGTGTTCGCGGACGGCGGTGTGCAACCAACCCCCGACGAGGGGCACCGCACCAGACCGACGATCGTCCTGGTGCACGGCGCCTGGGCCGACGGCTCGAGCTGGAATGGGGAGATCCGCAGACTCCAGGCGCGCGGTTTCGACGTCCAGGTCGCGCCGCAACCCGGCCGAGGGCCGTCGATCGACAGCGGCTACCTGAAGGACTTCCTGTCCACCATCGAAGGTCCGATCGTGCTCGCCGGCCACTCGTACGGTGGCTTCGTGATCACTGAAGCCGCCACCGGCAACCGGAACGTCAAGGCGCTCGTGTTCGTGGACGCCTACGCCCCGGACGAGGGGGAGACCGTGGAGGACCTCACCGCGGGCTCCGGCTCGATCCTCGAGCCGGCCCTGACCGACCCCACGAGCGAATTCAAGCTGGTGCCGTTCCCCGGTGCCCCGGAGGGTGCGGCCGACACGTACGTCCTGCCGAAGGTGTTCATCAAGGGCTTCGCCAACGGTCTGCCCCGGCGGCAGGCGGAGGTGCTCGCGGTGACCCAGACCGCCCTGGCCAGCAACGCCCTGGGCGAGCCGGCCACCGAGCCGGCGTGGAAGACGATCCCCGCGTGGGCGGTGGTCGGCACCGAGGACCTGGTCATTCCGCCGGCTCGCCAGGAGGAGATGGCGAAGCGGGCGGGGGCCGACATCACCCGGATCGACGCCGGTCACCTGGGCCTGATCTCGCACCCCGACCAGGTCACCAGGGTCATTCTGGAGGCGGCCCGGACGACCGCCTGACGAGGTCTCGTGACATCGGCAGCAGCAGTGGCCGCGTGGGCTGGACCAGCCCACGCGACCACTTCCCGACCGGCCGTGGCATCGCGCTGTGCGGTGCCACGGCCGGCCGCCGTGTCAGTTGGTCGCCTTGGCGGCAGCCTCGATCTGGTTGGTGACCGCACCCGGGTCGGTGACCATGGACAGGTGGGGGGCGTTGATCTGGATGCTGTGCGCCTTGGCCCGCTCGGACATGACGACCTGCTCGGCGGCAGGGATGACGGCGTCCTGCTTGCCGATCACCGACCACGAGGGGATCGTCTTCCACGCCGGCTCGCCGGACTCCTCGATCAGAGCGCTGAAGGCCAGCGGACGCTGCCGGGCGGCCAGCACCGCCACGTCCTTGGCGGGAATGCTCTTGCCGGCGAACGCCGTACCGAAGACCGACGGCTTCACGTACAGGTTGACGTTCCCGGGTTCAGCGGGGATCGCGACCTGGTCGAAGACGGCGGACGTGTCGCCCCCGAAGACCGAGCCCGGCACGGCCGAGGTCAGCGAAAAGACGGTGTCGTGCTGGTCGGGGATGTACGCGTCGACGTACACCAGGGCCTTGACCTGCTCGTCGCCCAGGGCGGCGTTCGTGATCACCATGCCGCCGTAGGAGTGCCCGACGAGGACGATCGGCCCGCTGATGGTGTCCAGGTACGCGCGAAGACTCGCGGCGTCCTTCGCCACGCCCGACAGCAGGTTCGGCGGTACGACCACCCGGTAGCCGTCGTGCTGGAGCTTGGCGGTCACCTTGTCCCAGCTCGACCCGTCCGCCCACGCGCCGTGCACGAGCACGACCGTCGGCTTGGCCGCGGCCGGGCGCGACTGCGTGACGTGGGTCGTCGAGGCCTGCGCGGTGCCGATACCGACCCCGGTCAGGGTGAGGGCACCGATGGCCACGCCTACGGAGACGAGGCGGCGCCGGAAGCGCAATTTCACGGTTTCTCCTTACTGCTGAACGAAATCGAGCAGGGCGGCGTTGACCTGATCGGCGTGGGTCCAGGCGATGGCGTGCGGCCCGCCCTCGATGACGAGCAACCGGGCATCCCCGACGAAGGCGGGAACCCGCTGGCCGGTCACCCCGATGGGCAGCACGCGGTCCTGGTCGCCCTGGATCACGAGTACCGGCACGTCAACCTTGGCCAGGTCGTCGCGGAAGTCGGTGAGCCAGGTGGGGATACACGCCACCGCGGCGACCGGGGACCCGGCCTCGGCCACGGCCAGACTGGCCTGGAACGCCTCGTCGCTGACCAGTGATCCGCCGTACACGTCGAAGTTGTAGAAGTTCTCCAGGAACTGCTTGAGCCACCCGTTCCGATCCGCCCGCGCGGCCTGGATGAACCCATCGAACAACGCCTGCGGCGCGCCTTCGGGATTGTCGTCCGTCTTCAGCAGGAACGGCGGAATCGGCGACATCAGCACGGCCTTCGCGACCCGTTCGGTGCCGTAGCGACCCAGGTACCGGGCGACGTCACCGGTTCCCATCGAGTGACCCACGAGAATGGCGTCGCGGACGTCCAGTGTCGTGAGGAGCACGAACAGATCGCTGGCGAACGTGTCGTAGTCGTATCCACCGGCGGGCTGGCTGGAATCGCCCCAACCGCGCCGGTCGTACGTGATGACGCGGTACCCGGCGGCGAGCAGTGCGGCGACCTGCTTCTCCCAGGCCTGCCCGCTCAGCGGGTAGCTGTGGCTGAGCACGACCGGCGTGCCGGCGCCGTGGTCCTCGTAATGGATGTCGATCGGGTTGGCTCCCTCTGAGCCAACGCTGACATGGGGCATGCACACTCCTTGGGCTTACGTTCCGCGCTGGGAACCCTGCCGAAGGTACGGATGTGGCGGCGTTTCGGAATCACCCGAATCACATAGTCCCCGGCTTCGTCGGCCACCCGAAAGACAACGAGCGTTGGGCGATGCGGCGGGCCCGGGAGGAGTCGCAGGCTTGGGCCGAAAAGCGAAGCCGCCACCCCTTCGTCTCTAGGATGTCAATCGTGACCATGCCCGACCGCAGGCTCTCGGACGGGCCGCCGTCCCACTGCGAGTTCAAGGTCTTCGGCGGTCTGGGCTGCCGGCGGGATGGCTCGGACGTCGATCTCGGCCCGGTCCGCCAGCGGGTCATCCTCGCCAAGCTCCTCGCGGCCGGCGGTGACGCGGTCAGCCTCGACAGCATCGTCGACAGCGTCTGGGACGACCGACCTCCGGCCAGTGCCGCCAACCAGATCCACCGGCACGTCGGGAACCTCCGCCGGATCCTGGAACCGGACCTGGACGTCCGCGAGACCGGTCGTTACCTCCTACCGGCCGGTACGGGCTACCGGCTGATCCTCGCGACCGTGGCATCCGATCTGGCCATGTATCGCGAGCTGGCCCGGCGGGCTCGCGAGGCGCTGGCGGGTGGGGATGCGGTGTCCGGCGTGCGGGAATACCTGACCGCCCTGGAACTCGGCCGCAGCCCCGCGTTCACCGACCTTCCGACCGAGGCGTTGCGTTCACCGGAGTTCGTGGCCATCGAACGGGAGCGCGTCGCGGTGGCGCTCGCGGCCAGCGAAGCCGCGATGGCCCATGGCATGGCCGACGCCGCGCTGACCCCGCTGGTGAGCGTGGCCGCCGCGGCGCCGCTGGACGAGGCGCTGCAGGCGTGCCTGATGCGCGCGTACGTGGCCACCGGCCACCGGGCGGAAGCGGTGCAGGTCTTCGAGCGGACGCGTCAACGTCTCGCCGAGGAACTGGGGGTGGACGCGGGGCCCGAACTGCGGGAGGCGTATCGGGAGCTGCTCGCCAGCGGCGGAAGCTCGCAGGACGAGCTGCGTCCGCTGGAGGCTCCCCGGCCCGCCCAGCTGCCGCCGCCGGTCGCGGGCTTCGTCCGACGGAACGACCTGGCCGCAGTGCTCGACGGCCTGCTCTCCGACGCGTTCAGCGACGCGACGATCGTGATCACCGTGCTCGGCGGTATGGGCGGCATCGGCAAGACCGCCCTCGCCGTGCACTGGGCCCACCAGATCGCCAACGAGTTTCCCGATGGCCAGTTGTTCCTCGACCTGAGGGGCCTGGACCCGGACGGACGGGTCATGTCACCGCAGGAGGCGCTCGCCACGCTGCTCGCGTCACTGGGCGAGCCGGCGGTCTCGTCACCGCAGGAGAACGTCGACGCCCAGGCGGCTCGTTATCGCAGTCGCCTCGCCGGTCGTCGCGTTCTGGTCCTCCTCGACAACGCCCGCGACTCCGATCAGGTCCGTCCGCTGCTGCCGGCCTCCCGAGGCTGTCTGGTCATCGTGACCAGCCGCCACCGGATGACGAGCCTGGTCACCCGGGAGGGGGCACGTTACCTGCAGGTCGACCGGCTGACCGGGGCCGAGTCCCGGCAGCTTCTGACCAACCGTCTCGGCACCCGCCGCGCCACCATGGACCCGGCTTCGCTGGACAAGGTCATCAGCCTCTGTGCCGGGCTGCCGCTCGCACTGGCGATCGTCGCCGCCCGCGTGGCGCTCAACCCGGCCCTGCCATTGAGCGCTGTCGTCAGCGCCGTCTCGGCCCCGTCAGCCAGACTCGACGCGTTGTCCAGCGCGGACCCGTCAGACGATGTCCGGTCGGTGTTCTCATGGTCGTACCGCGCTCTCGATCCATCGGCAGCGCAGGTGTTCCGTGCTCTCGCCGTCCATCCGGGTCCGGGGGTCTCGCTGGAGTCGATGGTGAGCGTCGCCGGGGTCAGCCGGACGAGGGCCCGGACGCTGCTCACGGAACTGGTGACCGCGAACCTGCTCGACGAGGCGCAGTCCGGGCGGTATTTCCTGCACGACCTGCTGCGGGCCTACGCGGGTGAGCTTCTCGACGAGGATCGAGAGCGACCGGAGTACGAGCGGCGTCTCGTCATGCACTACCTGCACTCGGCCCGGGCCGCGTACGCGAGGCACCACCGGCAGCCGGTTGGCACCGCCACCGGGACGCCACCGGACGTGACGCCCGAGACGTTCGACAGTGTGTCCCAGGCCGCCGCCTGGTACGCACGCGAGCGGCCAGCGCTGTGGGCGACGATCGATCTGGCCCTCGCCCACGGCCTGGCGCGCGACGCGGCGGCAATGGTCCTCGCGGCCTCGGCGCCGGGCAGCAACTCCATCCCCGCGGGCCGGACACCGACCGTACTCGCGATCCTCGACCTGGCCGGCGCACTCGGCGAGCCGCTGATGGAGGCCGAGCTTCTTCGTACTATCGGTGAGGTCTTCGCCCCGCTGCCATCGGCCGACGAATACCTCCGTCGAGCCCTGTCCATCTTCGAAGGCGCCGGAGACCTCGCCGGGCAGGCCGACGTCCTGCGAAACCTGGCCGTGCTCTCGTCGTCGCGGGGCGACCACGACGCCGCCAACGCGTACGGCGAACGCTCGGTGGCTCTCGCTCGGCAGACGGAGCGTCAGGAACTGCTCGCCGTCTCGCTGCTGACACTCGCGCGAGCGCGCGTCGGTTCGGGTCGCTTCGACGACGGCGTACGGATCGCGGACGAGGGGTTGGCCATCGCGATGGTGCAGCACCTCGATCACCTGAACGTCCGCTACGCGCAGCTCCTCGCGGAATCGTCCTGGAAACTCGGCCAGCTTGAGCGGGCGGTGACGATCTCGGAGTGGGGACTGGCGGAGAGCGTCAGTGAGTCGAGCGGTCCCCGCTGCGCCGTCGCGGCGATCCTCGCGCGTGCCGCGTTCGACCTCGACGACCGGACCCGCGCGGAACAGGGCTGCCAGCGGTTCGAGGGCCTGATCGCCGACAACGGCTTCCGGGAACTCATCGATTTCGCCGGCATCGAGGACGCCGAGACGTACCGAACCATGGTCGCCTACGTCCGGGCCCGGCTGAGTCTGATGAGCGACGCGTCGTGAGCGGGTAGGGCGCGAGCACTCAGTCTGCACTCGTCGCGCACAGCGGTGCGTTCGGATGGTCGTCGAGATCCCGAACCCTCGCCCGAGGAGCACGATGCACTGCCCCGTAGCCGACTCTGCCCGCGTTCTTCCGGGTGCGGCACTGACCCCCCGACAGGAACAGATCGCCCTGCTGGTGGCGGCCGGCTCCACCAACATCGAGATCGCGAGACACCTGGTCATCAGCCCCCACACCGTCAAACACCATCTGCGCGGAGTGTTCCACCGGCTGAACGTCGCGTCCCGCCGCGAACTGCGCGGCAAGCTGAGCCACCGCCGCACGACCGATCGCTTCGCCCAGAGCCGCCGCCTGACCATTCAGGAGCGCGACATCGCACGCCGGGTCTCGGACGGCGCGTCCAACCGGGAGGTGGCGGCACAACTGTTCATCAGCCCGAGCACGGTGGACTATCACCTCCGCAAGATCTTTCGCAAGCTCGACATCACCTCACGCCGCGAACTGGCCGATCGCCCTCGTCTCTGACTGGACCAGGTGGGAGCGGCCCGATCAGCGATGCCTCCTGCGCCGCCACAGCAGCCCGGCGCCCGCCAGGACGAGGGCGGCGAGCGCCGCTCCGGCCACGAGGACGGCGGCGCCGAGGCCGCGCTCGTCCCGCGCGGACGCGGCGTCGGTCACCGAGCTGACGATCGGCGCGGCGCTGGAGTCCGGGTCGGCGACCGTGAACGGGTACGAACCCTGCGCCGGGTGCCCGTCGGTGGAGACGACCCGGTACGCGACGGTGTACGTCCCGTTGGGCAGCGCCCCGGTGACCTGGATCGATCCCTTCGCCCCGCTGACCACCGCGTCGCCGGTGGGAACCTTCCGCCGGGCGGCGTCGGTCAGCACGATGGTGGCGAACGCGGGGTCGAGCCGCTGGCCGAATTCGAGCACGATCTCGGTGGGCGCGCTGGACAGGGTCGACTCCTGGACCGGTGCCGCCGACCGCAGGGTGTTGTGCGCCCACGCCGGGGTGGCCGGGACGAGCGTTGCCACGACGACGGCGAGCACCGCCGCGACGAGCCGTACAGCGATGGGCCCCGACGGCGCTGGGGTCATGACAGGACTCCGGTTGACGCGGCTCATCCCAGCACCTGCTCGCCGATCCAGCCGCCCGGCGGGCAGCCGGGTGGGACGGCGAAGACGGCGGATCCGATCGGGGTGGTCCATTCGTTGAGCAGGTCCCGGTCCGCCAGCCGGCGTTGGATCGGCAGGAACTGCCGGGCGATGTCGGCCTGGTACGAGGTGAAGATCAGCCCGGCGTCGGCGTGGCCGTCGGCGTTGGGAAGGCCGTCGTAGTTGTAGGGCCGGCGCAGGATCTTGAGCCGGTCGTCCGTGACGTGCGCGCGGGTCAGGTGGGAGAAGTCGGGGATGACGGTGAGCCCGTCGGGGCCGGTCGCCGCGAAGTCGGGTTCGTCGTGTTCGGCGCTGCCGGTGAGCGGGGCGCCGGTGTCGAGGCGTCGACCGACGGCGAGTTCGCGGTCGGCGCGGCCCAGCAGGTCCCAGGTCTCCAGGTTCATGCTGATGCGTCGGACGACGAGGGTGGTGCTGTCGCGCAGCCAAGCCGGGCCGTCGGGTACGAAGACCGCCGAGTCCAGGGGCGTGCCGGGGCGGGGGTTGGCGGTGCCGTCGAGTTGGCCGAAAAGGTTGCGTTGGGTCTGGCCGCTCGGCTCGACTCCCGGACTACGACGAAAGCCCTGCTGGACCCATCGGACGGTGGCGAACGGCCGGCTGTCCTTGAGCAGCACCCGCTGGGCGTGCGCGACCGTGACCGCGTCGTCGGCGCAGAACTGAAGGAGCAGGTCGCCGCCGGACCAGGCCGGTTGGAGCCGGTCGACGCGGAACGCGGGCAGGTCGGTGACCGAGGCCGGTCGCCGGTCGTCGATACCCGCGGCGCGGTAGAGGCCCGGTCCGAAACCGAACGTCACGGTCAGGCGGGCGGGAAGGAGTCCGAGTTCGGCCTCGGTGTCGGCCAGGGCCGGTTGCCCCTGGGTGAGTCGGGCCGCGTCGTCGGTGAGCAGCCGCAGCATCCGGCCCAACGCGGCCCGGTCGACGCCGGCTTGCAGGGTGAGGGCCACGAACGACGCGTGGGCCTGCGGTTCGGTCGCCACCCCGGCCTGTCGGGGCCCGTAGAAGGGCTCGACCAGGCTTCCGACGCTCGCCACCGGCGTCGCGTCGGCCGCCTGCCGCCCACCTCCTCCGGTACGGGTCGTGGCGTAGGCGGCGGCACCCGTGAGGGCTCCTCCGGCGGCCAGTGTCCCACCGGTGAGCAGACCGCGCCTGCTCACCGGGCGGACCGGCGAAGTGCCGGTCACGATGCCGGGCTCATGCTCATCTCCGGCGTCGCGCTCATGCCCGGCGTGGGCTCGCCGTGCCCCGGCGCGTAACTCTCCTGAGCGCCGGTGAAGGGCTTGGCCACGGCGGTGAACTGCTGGGTCCTGCCGTCGGCGAAGGTGAGGGTGACCGCCAGTTGGTCCCCGGCCCGCACGGGCCGGGCGAGGTTCATGAGCATCAGGTGGTCGCCGCCGGGCTCCAAGGCATGGCTGCTCCTGGCCTTGATGACGATGCCGCCCTGCTTCTGCTGCATGACCATCTTGCCGTCCTTCATGGCCATCTCGTGCAGCTCCATGGGGGAGGCGGAGGTCGCGACGCCGGTCAGCGTGACGTCGGTGTCCCCGTCGTTGACGAGGGTGCCGAAGGCCGCCGTCATGCCCTTGTCGGCCGCCTTCACCCATGGGTCACGGACCGTGACCACGCCGGCAGGGGCGTCGGCCGACACCGACGGGCTCGGCGGCGCGGCCGACGACGAGTCGGACGACCCGCATCCGGTGGCGCCGGTGACCAGGAGCGCGGCGGCGACGGCGAGAGCGACGGCCGAGCGTCGATGTGTTCCGAAAAGGCTGGTGGTGCGCATGAATTCGTCCTCCGATGGTTGCTGCTGCTCGTTGGTCGGTCGCCGCAGCAGGAAAGTTCCGGTGCGCGCCAGCGCCGTCGTGGGTCGGTGTCCGCGACGCAGCGCATCCTGCGCGGGGCGTCACAACCGCGGAACCCGGTGTACGAGCATCCGACGGCCACTCGTTCGGCCGCGCGATTGGACCCGAACGAAACGCGCCGCCCGGGACAGAACCCGGGCGGCGCGTCGTCGACATCTGATGGGCGATGCCCCTAGGTGCGCGTGCTCCACTGCTGGTTGGCGCCACCGTGGCAGGCCCAGAGGTGCAGCTGCGTCCCGTTGGCCGTGCCGGAACTGACGGCGTCGAGGCAGAGCCCCGACTGCGCGGAGGTGATGGTGCCGTTGGAGTTGACGTTCCACTGTTGGTTCGGCTGGCCGTTGCAGTCCCAGATGATGACCGCGGTGCCGTTGCTGCTACCGCCGCCGCTGGCGTCCAGGCACTTGTTGCCGTAGACGGTCAGCGTGCGGGTGGCGGTCCGCGTCCATCGCTGGTTGGCGCCACCGTGGCAGTCGTACAGCTGTGCGCGGGCGCCGTTTGTCGTGCTCGAGTTGGGAATGTCGACGCAGCGGCCCGACTGGCTGCCCACGATCAGCACGCTCTGCTGGCTGGGCGGCGGGGTGGACGGCGGAGGAGTCGACGGCGGGGGAGTGGTGGGCGGCGCGCCGCCGCCGAACTGCGCGAAGAAGTTCCACACCTCCTGCTTGACCCAGCTCCGCGCGCCGCTCTCGCAGCCCGCACACCCGTCCACCGGGCCCTGCTGGTGGCCGCCGTCGAACGCGGCCCAGAGCACCGGATATCCGGGCTGGCAGGAGTAGGCGGTGGTGATGTGGGTCCGGCTGCCGGCCGCGGGCTCGGGTGGGTTCTGCGCGGCGCATCCGTTGTTGCGGACGAACCTGTCACGCAACGCCCGACCGTTCGCGATGTTGTCGTTGATGCCGTGGATCCCCAGGTACGCCACGGGTTGCGTGCCGCCGCTGCATCCGCTGATCGCTCCCGGGGCCGCGATGGCAGCGACCGCGCGGAACACCGTCGGTCGGGAACACGCCAACGAGTAGCTCATCGCGCCGCCGTAGCTGAACCCGACGGAGAAGAGTTGCGTCGTGTCGACACAGAGGGCGTTCTCGATCACGCGGACCATGTCGTCGGTGAAGGTGACGTCCTCACCGTTGGCGTTGCCCCAGCCGTTGTTGAGGCCTTGCGGGGCGACGAAGATCGTGGTGTTGTTCGCCTGGGAGAGCATGCCGTAGTAGGCCCACGGCGCGCCGTCGGTTCCGCCCGACGCGACCTGGCTGGCGGTGCCGCCCAACCAGTGGAAACCGAAGGCCAGCCGGTGGGCGTACGTGTTGTTGTAGCTGTCTGGTAGCCGAAGGATGAAGCTCCGGCTCTTCCCGCCGCTCTGGATGGTGTGGGTGCCGCTGGTCAGTCCCGGCGCCTTGCCGCAGCCGGCGGTGCTGGCCGCGGCTGCCGGAGTGACAGTCGTGACGACGTAGGTTCCGATGGCGATCAGAACCAGGACCGCCATGGCTGCCCCGATCCAGGGGGCGGACAGTCTGCGAAGTGGCACAGCTGGATCTCCTTGTTCAGGTGGATGAACATCCGTCTGCCGTCCGACACCCCGGCTGCTCAGCACGAGATCCATGCGCGGCGCGGGGTGTGCCGTGACGAGGGCCGGCTCAACGCCACCGAATCCTGCGGCCCGTGCGGGACAGGGTGGTCGTCGAATCGTCGGTGGCCCACAACGTTCGCCCGAACACCACGCGACCGACCGTCGGAGGGTGCCGGAGCACCAGATCCGCGGTCGAACCGATTCGACTCGACGCTAGATCACGCGATTAGGAGTGTCAATGTCTGAGGATCCGCTTCCGGTCAGGCGTGGACCGGATCCCCGTCGGAGGCGACGGCCATCTCCACCGCGTCCGCCGCCGCCCGCCGCCCGCCCGCCGCCCGCACCGTCGCCGACGCGGTACGCAGACGTTCACGGATCGTCGGATCGTGCGTGAGGTCGCGGATGCCGGCCTCGACGTCGCTGCTCGGACCAGCACCGTTCGACATGTTCACTCCGAGACCGAGAGCCTCGACCCGTGCCGCGACGACATGCTGTTCGCTGGTACGCGGCGCGCACACCATCGGGACGCCGAACCATAGGGACTCCATGACGCTGCCCATCCCGGCGTGCGTGACGAACAGGTCGGCCTGCGCCAACGCCGCGAGCTGGTCGACGTGCTCGTGGGCTTCGACCCGGTCGGGCAGCGTCCCGAGAGCGGCGATCGGGAGCCCGCCGGTGGACACGAGCACCCGGCGGTTGGGCGCCGCGGCGGCCGCCGCTCGGATCAGTGGCCGTAGCGCCTCGGGCTCGGCCGCCGCGGTGCCCGCGCTCACGTACACGACGCGCTCGTGCACTGCCGGTCCGGTGCCGAGCCGCGCGCGCAGGCACGGTCCGACGAAGTGGTGGTCCGAGCCGAAGCCCTCCCCGTTCCACTGAAACCAGCGCGGGAGAAACGCGATCGATCGCCGCTCGCGTGCCTCGGCCAGGTCGCGTACGGTGCCGCGCTCCAGTCCCCAGCGAGCGGAGAACTGGTCGAGCTGGTCCTGCAACGGGGTGAAGGCGGGATGTGCGGGGTCGAGGACGCTCGTCTGCCCGGTGGCTGCGGCCAAGGACCACGCCGGCCCCTGTGCGAAGGACGGGAACATCGCCACCGCCGGCCGATTCAGCAACTGCGCCAGCGCGCGGCCGGCCGGATGCGCGGCCCGATCGTAGAGCAGGACGTCGGGAACGTCGCCGCGCAGGACGGGGATGATCTGCGGTACGACGGCGGCTGCCTCCGCCACGAGCACGAACGGGAGCCACACCGCGAAATCGGCCGGTGGCACCGCCGACGACGGGCGCGTGACAAGCGTGGACTCGTACGTCACGACGTCCGCGCCGGCACGTCGCGCAGCGGGTGCCGCGACGTCCGGGGCGAAACAGGTGACCCGGTGCCCGCGGGCCCGCAACTCCTCGATGACGTCGAGGACGGGCAACAGGTGACCAGTGGCCCCGACGGCGAGGACGGCGACGTGCGCACCGGCCTTCGTGCTCACGCGCGCAGCCCGTGCCGGGCGGTGTACCAGAAGAACCAGGACAGCAGGCCGGCGAGCATGACAACGTACTGCACGTTGGTGACCGTCGCGACCGCGTCGAGGTCGATCACTGACGCGATGGCGACGCGGACCACGGCGTCCAGCATCAGCACGACGCCGACCACCACGCTCACCAGGCGCAGGCGGCGCCGGAAGATGGGATCGTCGGTCCAGCGCCGCTGCCACGCCGCAGCGCCAGCATCACCGACCTTTGCCGTGGCGATGGCCGTGCCGAGGTGGAGCATGAACGGTCGCTTCATGGCCAGCGACAGCAGCACCCACGCGCCGAGCAGACCGGTGAGCCAGCCGTCCTTGACGTACAGCAGCCGCGCGTCCCCGGTGACCACGCTCAGCGCGCCTCCCACCAGGAAGAGGCTGACGACGACAAGGCCCGCGACGTCGATCCGCCGGCTGCGTGCGGCGACCAGGGCGGCGTTCGCCGCGGGAACCGCCCCGGCGGCGAGGGTGGCCGCCAGCACGCCGGCGCCCAGGGCGCGAAGCGCGTAGTAGGCGACCAGGGGCAGGACGACGTCGACGACGACTCGTCCGACCAGAGCGCGGCGCGCGCTCTGGCTCGTACGCGTCGCCTCGGCACCGGCCACCACCTGTTGGTCGGCGTTCCTGGCCGGCCTCACGGGAGCACCTCGCCGAGATCACGTGCGGCGGGGTCCACGGCGATCGCGCGATCGAAGAGCGCGCACAACTCCTCCGCGTAGGCGGCCAGGTCCAACCCTCCACCGCTGGCGAACCGCTCGACAGCGGCGTCGACGGCGGCGCGGACCGTCACCGCCATCACCACCGGGTCGAACGTGCGCAGTTCCCCGGACTCCTGGCCGGCGATGAACAGGTGCGCCAGCAGCATCACCGGTACGTCCTCGCGAACATCCGCACCCGCCGTGTCCCTGGGCAGGTTGCGGACGATCTCGACGGCCGCGCGGGCGTACGCCGGTCGTTCGCCCAGAAAGCGGAAGTTCGAGCGTAGGTACGCGGCGAGCTTGCCACGTGCCGTCGACTCAGCCTCGATGGCCGGGACCATGACCTGTTGCGCCCGGTCGACGATGTGGCGCAACGCCGCGGCGACCAACTCCTGCTTGGTGTCGTAGTGGTATGTGATGAGCCGTGTGCTGCTGAGTCGCGCCGTCTCGACGATCCGCGCGAACGTCGCCCCCGCGTAGCCGTGTTCGGCCAGCAGCTCGACGAACGCCTCCAGAATCTGCGTCTTTCGATCGACCTCCGGTGTTATCTGCATAGATAAAAGTTCAGCAGAAGGCCGGCTTCCCGTCAAGCGCGTAAGGATCGGTGCGGCGCGTGCGGAAAACGGCAGAGCCTCCCCGGCGACGTCGCCGGGGAGGCTCTGACCAGTGAGCGGCTAACTCTTCAGGCGCGGGTCCTCCTGCACCTTCAGGGCGTTGAGGATCGGGTCGCCCTCGCCCTTCTCCCGGGTGAACTGGATCGTCAGATCGCCACCGGTGTGCTCGACCGTGACCGTGTTCGTGTCGACGGCCAACGCGCCCACCTTCGCCTGCACGTCATGGTCGTACAGCACGACCTCGCCGTTGGCGAGCACGTCGAAGGCGCGCTTGCCGACCTTGACCTTCTCGAGCTCGGCGAAGTCGAGGCCGATCCGGTACGTGCCGGCGGGGGCGTTCTTGAACACGTAGCTGAACGTGTCGCCGGTCCGCTGGGTGCGGAACAGCGCGTCGTCCGTCGTACCGGCGATGTCGGCCTTGGTGGTGTGCGCCTTACCACCCACGTAGCCCCACTGCCGCGAGCCGAGCGCCTGGTCGGGCGCCCAGAAGAAGCCCGCGGCGTCGACGTACCCGGACCCGCCCGCGTCGACGCCCTTCCAGTAGGCCGACGTCGCCAGGCGGACCGGCTTGAGCTGGCTCTCACCCTTGCCGGCGGTGGACGCCACGAGCACGTCCCCGACGAGTACGCCGGGCTTGATGCCGGCGTTGTCGGCCGTCACCGTGACCGTGGTCGACGTGCCGGCCGCGAGCGTGACCGGGCCGGTCGCGGCCGGGCCCGTGAGGGTCAGCCACGGCAGGTCGGCAGCCTCGTGCCCACCGTCATCGGTGCGCTTCTGCTCGCTGACCCGCACCTCAAGCGGTGCGGAGCCGGTGTTGGTGACGGTCACATCGGCCGTCGCCTTCTGGCCCTTGTCCAGGAGCCAGTCGAGGTCAGCAGCCGCGACGGTGGCGATGCCCGTGGTCAACGCCGTGTCGACCACCTCGGCCTGGTCCTTCTTGGCGATGGTCACGGGGTGGCTGGCGGTGACGTAGTTCGGCGCCTCCACCTGCACCGTGTTCCCGCCGACCAGCGCCTGGGCCTTCCACCGGCCCTTCACGTCGGTGGTGATGACCCGTTCACCGGCCGGCCCCTTGAGCGTGACGACCGCGCCCTCGATTGGCTTGCCGTCGTTCTTGTCGGTGACCGTGCCCTCGATCGTGCCGGAGGCCGGGAGCGTGTACTCCAGCCCCAGGCCGGCCTTCAGGACGGGCTCGTTGAAGGAGTACTGGCCCGCGGGGTTGCGGTTCAGGCTCTCCACACCGACCGTCGCCGACGACCCCTTGGTGAGGGGGTTGTCGCCGCCGACGCCGTCGCCGTACCCGATCTGGATCCGTCCGTCGGCGATCAGGGTGACCGAGAAGCTCACCCGGGCGCTCGGGTCAGCGAAGAAGGCGACGTTGCGCCATTCGATGACCTGCGCTGCCACCCCGTCCACCTCGGTCGTGCCGAAGTAGATACCCGCCTCGTCGTCGACCACGAGGTCGTCCCAGAACGGGTAGATCGCGTCGATCGGGTACGGCGACGGCAGCGCCGTGTTGCTCCCCGACGTGGAGGCGCGGTCGAAGACGAGCGTGCCGTTCGTCGTGACGCACACGCCGTCCCAGGCCGTGTCGTAGAACGGCTGCAGGTAGTCGGAGCTGAACCACAACGGGCCACAGAGGTCGTCGCCGTACCACCCGGACTCCTGGGTGCCCTGGCGGTAGAGCCCCTCGGTCACCTTCATCGAGTACGAGCGACCGGCGGGCGCCACCGGCACCGGGCCGGGCTCCGGCTGTTCGGGCTGGGGATCCGGCTCCGCCGCGTCCGCCCGCGGGTCGAGCGTCACCCGCAGCGCGGCGATGCTCGGGGCCTTCAGGCCCTTCGAGCCCCGCAACTCCACCGTCAGCGGACCGCCGTCGTGCTGGACGACTGCGGTACGCCAGTCGGCGGTGTTCGGCCCCACGGCGGCGGCCGGGTCGTACGCGTAGTTCGTCAGCGTCCCGTTCACGAGGACGTCGAACACCCGCTTGCCCTTCGGCGCCTTCTCGATCTCGGCGAAGCCGAAGTCGATCGCGTAGGTGCCCTTGGGCGCGTCCGGGAAGCGGTAGAACAACTGCTTCTCCGGCGTGGTGCGCTGCGACTGGAACAGGAGGTCGTCCGTCGTGCCGGCGATCGGGGCCTTCGTGGAGGTGACCTTCGTCTTGCCCTCGTAGCCCCATGCCTTCTTGCTCGCCGGCTGGTCGGCGGACCAGGTGTAGCCGGTGCCGTCGGTGCGCGTAGCGCCGCCGGCGTTGACGCCGACCTGGTACTTCGTGGTCGTGAGCGTCACCGGCACGTACGTCTTGGACTGGCGTCCGGAGTCGGACCGCACGACGATGTTCGCGCCGAGGACACCGGGCTTGGCGTCCTTCGACGAGATCGAGACCTGGACGGTCGTCGACTGGCCGGGGGCGAGGGTGCCGCCGGTCGAGGAGAGCGACAGCCACGGCAGGTCGGTGAGCAGATCGTCCTCGACGTCGACGAGGACGACGTCGTCGGCGACCTGATCGACCGCCCACAGCGCTCCGGACGAGTCGGTCTCGAGGCCGCCGCCCTGGTTCGCCTTCTGGCCCGGGAACCACCACGCGTTCACCAGGGAGCAGTCGTCGGGGTCGACCTGCAGCAGGCGGGTGGGCCGGTTCGAGGTGAGGTCGGTGTACCAGATGGTGTCCGACGCCTGGTTGTAGGCCAGGCCGATGATCTCGGACAGCGGCGGGGTGCAGAAGGACAGGAGCGCGCCCGGGTTGTCGTGCGACGTACCGGCCACGGTTCCGATCTTGCCGTTCCGCCGGCCCCCGACGTAGAAGACGTCCTTGGCCGGGTTGTAGGCCAGACCGGTCAGCTGCGAGGTGACGAAGTCGCCCTTGATCTGCCTCGTCTCCTTGCCGGTGTCCCGGTTGAAGCAGTGGATGGAGCTGGCCGGGCTGTCCTCCATCTGGCACATGTCACCGGTCTTGGTGTCCAGGGCCATGTCGAAGGCCCGGTAGTCGGGGTTCCACGCCGCGTCGAAGACCTTCGGTGTCTTCTTGCCGGTCACCGTGTAGGCCGTGTTGGTCCGCGCGTTGTAGTCGTGGACCCAGACGTCGCCGTCGTACCCGACGCCGGTGGGCTCCTTGTCCTCGATCGCGCCGGGGATCTTGATCCGGGTGATGACGTCTCCGCCGGAGGTCGCGCCGACCTTGGCTGCCGCCTGGGCCTCCGCGGTGCTCGACGTGGCGGCCTTGCTGTCGGTGCTGGACGGCTTCATACCGCTCGCACCGGCCTTCCAGCCGGCGAGGTCGATCGTGGTTGCCGCGCCCGTGCCGGTACGCGCGGTGGCGCCGGTGGCGTCGAGCTCGGGGTGCCGCGCGGCCTCGCCCAGGTCGTACGTGAGCGGGGCGGAGCCGGTGTTGGTCAGCGTCAGCGAGCCGACGCCGTTCTGGTCGGTACCCAACAGCGTTTCGAGGCCGTCGGCCTTCAGGCCGGCGACACCCGTGGTCAGGCGCGCGTCGATCTTCGCCTGCGCGTAGAGCTTGTCGAGCGAGAACGGGTACGACCCGGCCGTGTAGTTCGGCACCTCGACCGTCATGGTGTAGTCGCCCAGCGGAAGCTGGCGGTGCACGATACCGGTCCCGTTGGTCGTGACGGCCTCGACGAGGCCGTCCCTGGTGCTGAAGGAGACCTTGGCGCCCGCCACCGGCAGGCCGTCGTTCTTGTCCACGACAGTCGCGTCGAGGTACCCGAAGTCCGGCAGGTCGTAGGTGACGATCATCCCGTCGCGCAGCACCGGGGAGTGATCGGAGAACCGGATGCCGTCGACGCCGGCCCAACCCTGGATGCCGGTGACGCCGTTCGCGCCGGCGGTCACCGGATCGTCGGATCCGACGCCGTCGCCGTACCCGAAGATCATCGTGCCCGAGCGGGTGAACGTGGCCGAGAAGTTGACCGGTTCCGTGTACTCCGAGCGGATGGGGTAGGCCCAGAGCTTGGCGTTGCGGTACTCGACGACGAACGCGTCCTCACCGTCGACCTTCGTGGCGGCCGTGAAGACACCACCGCCGGGGGCGAACTCGACGGGGCTCTCCATGTAGAACGGGAAGGCGCCCGCGCCGCCGTAGCCGGGGCTGGTGCTGCCGTCGGGAGAGATGATGCCGCGCAGGCCGACGCCGAGGGTGTCGTGGCTGCCGTTGTAGAGCGCGATCGGGAACGGCAGCTTCACCGTCGCCCACACACCGCTGCCGAACGTGACCGGCTCGGTGCCGCGCAGGTACTCGCCCTCGGTGACGGCGCAGCTGTAGCCGCCCTTGTCGACGACGAGCCCGACCGGGATCTCGGGCGACTCGTTCTGTGCTCCCACGGTCAGCGGGAGCGTCTTCGGCGAGAAGCAGGCGTTGGGGGTGACGGCCAGCTTGTACGCGCCCTCGGGGACACCGGTGATCGTGAACGCGCCGTTGGCGTCCGTGCGTACCGGCTTCAGCGGCGTGTCCCGGATCGCGACGTCCGCGTTCGGCACGGGCCGCTTCTTGTCGTCCACGACCCGGCCGCTGATGTCGTGCCTCGCGGCGGCCGTGAGCGGCAGCGTGACGGAGGTGTCCTGCCCGAGGGTGACAGTGACGGTGGCGGTCGCGGTCAGGTAGCCGAACACCTTGGTGGTGAGCTGGTACTCGCCGACCGGCAGGTTCGTCGTGAAGCGGCCGTCCTTGTCGGTGCCGATCGACCGGCTGAACGGCCCGCTGATCGTCACCTCTGCGGCGGGGACCGGGGCGCCGTTGGCGGTCACGACACCGGTGAGGGTGCCACCCTTGCGGGGCGCGAGCTCGAGCAGGCGGACGAGGTCGAGCCGGCCCTCGCCGTACTTGTTGTTGAGCTCGGCGGTGCCGCCGCACTCGGTGTCGTCGACGTCGGTGGCCGACTCGGCGAGCAGGCGACGGGTCTCGTCGACCTGCCCGATCAGGGTCGGGTCGTAGCTCCAGAGCGCCGCGACCGCGCCGGCGACGTGCGGTGCCGCCATCGACGTACCGGCCATCTCGACGTAGCTGTTGTTCGGGTAGGACGAGCGGACGTTGACACCCGGCGCGGAGATCTCGGGCTTGATCCGACCGCCCTCACCCGCGCCCTTGCGGGAGAACGACGCGAGCGTGCCGTCCTCCGAGTAGGCGCCGACGGAGTAGGCGGTCGCCGCGGAACCCGGCGAGGAGACCGTGTCACAGGCCGCGTACGGCGAGGTGTTGCCCGACGACCAGGTGCTGAAGATGCCGGCGGCGGTCCAGGCCTCGTCGATGGCCTGGAAGAAGTCGTCGAAGTCGTGTTCGACGGTCTGGCCCCACGAGTTGTTGACGACGTGGGGGCGCTTGGACGGGTCGGGGTTGTTGCCCTGGAGGTCGGTCGGGGCGAGCAGCCACCAGCCGGAGCGCAGCAGCGACTCGACACCGGTGCTCTCGCAGCAGCCGTTCGTCGCGATCCACTGCGCGTCCGGGGCGACGCCGACGTGGTCGGTGCCGTCGACGCCGACCATGGTGCCCATGGTGTGCGTGCCGTGCCCGTTGTCGTCGCACGGCGCGGCCGAGCACGATCCCCGGGTGGCCATCCAGTTGTAGTTGTGGTCGACGGTGCCGTCCGGCTTCGCGCCACGGTACTGACGCGACAGGGCGGGGTGGTCGAACTGGACGCCCGAGTCGAGGTTGGAGACGGTGATACCCGCGCCGCTGGCGCCCATGGCCCATGCCTGCGGGGCGTGGATGGCCTCGAGACCCCACGTGATGGCGTCGTCCGCGCCGGCCTTCGGGGCGGCGGGTCGGGCAGCCTGGTCAGCGGGGAGCTCCTTCTCCACGGGCTCTACCAGGGCGACCTGCGGCGTGGCGTGGATCTCGGCGACCTGCGCCCGCGCGGCCACGTCGAGAGCGAGCTTCTCGGTGCCGCCCTTGACGAGTACGGCGTTGGCGATCGGGTAGGGGGTGTACTTGACCCCGGCCCGGTCGAGTTCGGTGGAGACGGAGGCCAGGGAGCTCTTCGACGCCGTGGTCAGCGCGTCGTAGACGAACTGACCACGGGCGGTCCAGTCGGCGATCTTCTTCGCCGGCCCGAGGTCGGGCTTCGTGTCGAACGTGATCCAGAAGTCGGAGGCCGGCTGCGCGCGGAAACGGTCCTTCAGGCTCGGCGCGATCTTCCTGGCCGCCGTGCCGGGATCCGGCTCGGCGGCGGACGCCGGTATCGGCTGGAGCATGCTCAGGCTGACCGCTGCGGCCAGCGTTGCCGCGAGGGCTTTGAATCTCATCGGGGTCCTTCGCCTACAGGGGTTGGTAGGGGTCGTGGCTCTCGTGGTCGACGGCACCGTCGGCGTCGCGTACGTCGGAGGCGTCGCGCGGGGTGACGCGCGATTCGCCGAGCCGCTCGGGTGGCGGCTGGTGTTCGAGGGTGGGGTCGTCAGGCACGACGGGACGCTCAGGCATTCATCGCCCATGGGCTATGGATCATGGACTCATGCTCGATGAGCCGGGTGGCCTTAGCTATCCGGCGGATACGTCAAAATTCACGATGCGTTGTCGAGGGATTCGTCCTCGGCGAACACACCGGCCTCCACCGCCTTGACCGCGAGCGCGGTCCGGCTGCTCACCTTCAGCTTGCGCATCGCCGCGCGTAGCTGCTGGTCCACCGTGGCCGGCGACTTGGCCAGGATCCGGCTGATCTCCCGGTTCGTCTTGCCGGCGACGACCAGTTGGACCACGTCGAGCTCGCGGGGGGAGAGCTGGTCCCCGTACCCGCGTCGGCCGCCGCGCCACAGTCGCGGGACCTCGGCGCCGTGTTCGCGAAGCCGCTGCGCGACACGGTCCGCGTCGCCGCGGGCGCCGAGCCGGAACAGCCGCTCGTACTGTGCCGCCAGCAGCTCGCCGCCCTGCCCGGTCCGGCCCTGCGCGATGATCGCCTCGGCTTGGCGCTCGCGGGCGCGCATCGCGTCGTAGGGGCGCGGCAACGCGCTCCAGGCACGCGCCGCGCGGTCCCACGCCGTCGCCGCGCGCGCGTGCTCCCCGGTCGCGGCGAGCAGCAGGGCACGACACACGGTGAGCGCGGCGCGCGGCGCGGGCGCCGTACGGCCACGCAGTCCTCTGGCGAACTGGTCGGTCAGGCGTGTCGCGGCCGTCAGGTCACCGGCGGCGAGGTGCGCCTCGATCCGGGCGGGGACGAGGTCGGTCGCCCAGACCCAGACGCCCTTTCGCCGGACGGTCTCCATCGGCTCGTTCGTGATCCGCAGGGCTCGGCCGCTGTTGCCGTCCGTCAGCCACAACCTGGCCAGCGCCGCGGCGGCCTCCATCGTGTCGTCGGCCGCGCCGAGGCGGGCGGACTCCTCGAGGACGAGCCGGAACTGCTCCTCCGCGACACGCCGCCGTCCGGCTGCGGCCGCCAGGCGGGCGGCGAGGCGAATACTGCCCAGGTAGTGTGCCGGCCGGTCCCGGTCGGCGTCGGCGAGTGCCGCGCTCGTCTCCGTGAGGCCGTCCCACCGACCGGTGAGCCACGCCAGGTTGGCCTGTTCGAGTCGGACGTTGTGCTGCAACCGGGACGCCTGCTCGACCTCGGCGAGGCTCACGGCCAGGTCGAGGTGTTCCTCGGCGTCGGCGTACCGGCCCCAGATCAGCGCGCCGGTGCCGACATTCGTGTGGATGCGGGCCACGTCGAGACGCTCTGCCGAGGTCGAGCCACCGAGAGGCAGGTCGGCGACGACCTCCCAGGCCTCCTCCTCGCCCAGCATGAGCAACGCCGCGGCGCGGTTCCCGGCCAGGTTCAGCTTCTCGGCGGGGGAGTCGATCTGGGCGGTGAGGTCGGCGGCGCGGTCGAGCCATCGCCGATGGGTGGACGCCGGCCACGGTCCCGCGTACGCCCAGCCGAGGTAGGTCATCGCCCGAGCCGCCTCGACCGGGTCGTGGTCGAGGTTGGCGACCGCCTGCTCCAGCTCGCGAAGGGCGGCCTGCGCCTCACCCCCGGTGATGAGGAGCCGACCCAGGGGATTGCGGATCTCGGCCTGCTGCCGGGCGGAGAGGCCGGGGGTCTCCAGCACCGAGCGCAGGGTACGGATAACCCGGTGGTAGACCTGGTCGACCTTCTCCCGGCGGCCCAGTGCGGCGACTCCGGCGATGCGGGCGACCCGCGCCCGGTCCACCGGCGGCAGCACGGCCCACGACAGCAGGTCGACAAGCATGTCGACCGCCTTGGTGTGGTCGCCCGAGGCGATGGCCAACTCGGCGCCCTGTTCGGCGTACCGCGCCCAGGACGGGGTCTCGCCGGCCTCCCGGAAGTGGTGGGCGAGGCGCGCCACGGGCGGCGGGTGCAGGTGCTCCAGGGCGCGCCCGGCCAGCAGGTGAACGTGTCTGCGGTCGGTCAGCGGGATCGACTCGTAGACCGCGGTGGCGGCCAGCACGTGCCGGAAGCGCCACCTGCCGCGGTCGTCTCCGTCCAGGACACCGGCGCTGGCCGCCTCCGCGATGGCGGTCCGGCACTCGGTCGGAGACAGGCCCGCGGTCATCGCGATCGTCGCCGCTAAGGACCGTTCCGCCAACGTCGCCGCGGCGCGCAACGCCTGCTGCGCCGTGGGCGACAGGCGGCTCACCCGCTCCCGGGTTGAGTCGCGCACCGTCGGCGGCACCTGTAGCTCGCGCAGCTTCAGCCGGACCCACTGGCCGTCGCGGAAGACGAGATCGGCCCGATCGCACATGAGACGGACCGACTCTTCCAGTGCCAGCGGGACGCCGCCGGTCCGTTCGTGCATGAACGTCGTGAACTCCTGCGAGATCGGATTGCCGTCCAGCATGGAGGACACCAGTGCCGCCGTGTCGTCGGATCGCATGGGCGCGAGGGCGATCCTCAACTGCGTCACGCCAGCGGGCAGCCGGGACGTCAGCCGCAGCAACAGCGATCCGTCGCCGACCTCCTCGGGCCGGTAGGAGATGACGAGACTCGGACCGTCCGAGTGCTGTCGGGAGATGACGAACAGCAGGAATTCCAGCGTCACCTCGTCGGCCCAGTGCGCGTCCTCGAGGACGAGGACGTCGACCCGCAGCGCCCGCATCAGCTCGTCCAGGGCGCGGAACAGTCGGTGCCGGGCTGCCTTCGCGTCGTCCAGGGGCGGCAGCGCGGGCGGGAGGCTCGCGGACCATTCGGGGAAGAGGGGCCGGAGCGCGCCCGCGAGCGCGGTGAGCCGCAGCCGCGACACCGGACTGTCGAAGCCCCGGAACGCGTCGACGATCGGCCCCAACGTGAGCGACTCGCGCAGCGGTGGGCACACCGACACCAGCGCGGTGCGCCGGGCCGGGGCGGAGAGCCACTCGCGTAGCAGCCGGCTCTTGCCGATGCCCGCCTCGCCCTCCACCAGCACGATCGCCGGTGGCCGGGCCAGGGCGCCCCGGAGTGCCGCCAGCTCTCGGTCACGACCCACGAAGCGCGGGGTGGAGACGGTTGGTGCGGTCCCGTCGTCCTCGTTTGCGGGGTCGAGCATGCGTGATGATCTCGCTTTTCGACGCGTGGACACAAGACCATCGCCGCCGGTGGTCTCGGGCGACCTTGCGGAAATCATCTTAGTCATTAAGATAACGGCATGGGCATATCGACGGACTTCTCGGTGGTTATCGCCGGCGGCGGCCTCTCCGGTCTCTGCCTCGCCCAGTACCTGACGCGAGCCGGCATCGACGCGCACGTCTACGAGCGGGACCCCGGCCCCTTCGTCCGGCGACAGGGCTACCGGATCATCCTCGACCGGTACGGGTTGGCGGCGTTGCGCGAGAGCCTGCCCCGTCCGCTGTACAACCTGGCGCTGGCCACCGGCGACGAGCCCGGCGGACACCTCCGCTTCACCGACAGCCGACTCCGGGACGCGTTCACCATCGCCTTCAAGGACGAGCCGTACGCGACCCGTCAGGTCGATCGGTTGACGCTGCGCTCGATCCTGCAGACCGGGCTCGACGGGCGGATCCACTACGGCAAGGAGGCCGTCGCCGTGGACAGCGGCGGCCCGGCCGGGCTGCGACTGCGGTTCTCCGACGGCGGGGCCGTCGCGGCGACCGTCGTCGTGGGCGCGGACGGCGTGGGCTCGGCGCTGCGGGCGCAGCTAATGCCCGACGCGGCCCCGGCGAGCGCGCCGATGGCGGGCATCTACGGCCGGTCGCCCCTGCGCCGCAACGGGGAGAGCATGATCCCGGACGCGCTGCGCGACAGCGGAGTCCTGTCCATCGCCGATCGACCCGGCCTCGCCTTCTTCTTCACCTCCATGCGGTTCGGCGAGAGGCCACGGGAGGCGTTCGCGCGTCTGGCCCCGGGCAGCTACGCGCCCACCGGCGACGACTACGTGATGTGGGGACTGCTGCTACCGCAGGAGGAGGTGCCCATCGGCGTCCGCGGCGACCTGCTGGCGCTCTGGCGACTGGCTGCCGGAATGAGCACGGGCTTCCACCCGCTCGTCCGACGGCTGGTCGCCACGGCCGAGTTGGACGCCACTGTGCTCAACCTCTTCGCCACCGGCCGACGCCCGCAGCGGTGGGCGGTGCCCCGGGCGACGATGATGGGCGACGCCGTACACGTCATGCCACCGTTCGGCGCCCACGGCGGTAACACCGCGCTCCGTGACGCGGCCCTGCTCGGCCGCAGGCTGCTCGAGGCCCGGGCGACCGGTCGGGCGGTGGAGGAGGCGATCGCCGCCTACCAGGACGAGATGGTGCCTTACGCCTTCCGCGCCGTCGATACCGCCGGCCGACTGATGCGCCGTCTCACCGGGGGCGCGACCGCACCACACTGGGTGTTGACCCGCCTGTTGCCTCGGCTGCACCGGGTGACCGTGCCGGAGGCATGATTGCGGGCATGTCCCAGGTGCCGGCCCGTGCGTCCGCGATCGCCGACCTCATGCGCGCCGGGCGGGAGATGTCCCGACTCTCCATGGTGTTCCGGTACGCCATCGCGGAGCGGCTGGGCCTGACCGTGAGTGACCTGGAGTGCCTGGACTACCTGGCGGACGTCGGGTCCGCTACCGCGGGGCAGGTCGCCGAGCGGACCAACCTCACCACCGGGGCGGTGACCAGCATGTTGCGCCGGCTCCAGCAGGCGGGTTACGCGACGGCCGAGCGTGACCCGGCGGACCGGCGGCGGGTGATCGTCACCCTGCGCCCGGAGCGGATGGCCGAGCTGACGCGGCCGTACGAGCGGTTCGCCGAGGGGGCCGAACGGCTCGTCGAGGGCTACAGCGTCGAGGAGGTCACGCTGCTGGTCCGGCACTACGACCGCATGCAGGCGATGTACCTCGCCGAGTTGGACGCCCTCCGCCATCTGCCCTGACGCCACGGTGCGCGCTGCGGTTGATCGCAGCGCGCACCGTCGGTGTCCCGCCCGCACGGTCGGGGACCTGTGACCTACTGCTCGGGGGTCGCCGTGACCTTGAGTTGCGTGACGAGCAGCAGAGTGTCGGCGTTGAGCCAGTAGTCGGTGATGAGGCCACGCCTGATGCGCAGCGTGTCCGTGCCGGTGAAGCGCACCTGGGTGCCGGGGGCGGCGGTCGCGCCGGGGAAGCCTCCGCCGTACGTGCCGTTGGCGACCCATCGCACGACCACGTGGTCACCGTCGATGATCGGGCCGACCTCGACGGTGAAGCGCAGGTCGGGGAAAGCGGACCGGATCTGGCCGACCAGGTCGGCCATGCCCTGCGGACCCTTGACGGCGCTGCCGTCGCCGCCGTCGAGCAGCGCGGCTCTCACCCGGACGTCCGGGGAGATGATGCGCTCGGCCAGTGTGTAGTCGCCGTTCCAGAGCTGAACCCAGGCGCGGGTCACCTGCTGTGCCTGACCGGCGGTGCCGTGCCCGTCGGGCTGCTGGTGGGTGAAGGCCGTGCCGCCGGCCAGAGCGGGTACGGCCCCGCCGGCGAGCGCGGTGCCGCTGATCAGGAGGGTGGCGATGGTGGCTGCGGGGAGATGCTTCACGGTGACTCCTCAGGGGGGTGACGGTCGTTCGCTTCCGTTACACCATATAACTGCAGTAACCTGATGTCAACGCGAAGGGGAGGTATGGCATGCCGGACCAGACTCGTACGGCCGGTGAGCAGTCGGCGGAGTCGCTTGTCGGGCCGCGCGAGCGCTATCGGCGGCAGGTCCAGGCCGAGGTGCGCGCACACGCGTGGAAGCAACTCGCCGAGGCCGGCGCGGCGGGGCTGTCGCTCAAGGCCATCGCCAAGCAGATGGGGATGACCGCGCCGGCTCTCTACCGGTACTTCGCCAGTCGCGACGACCTGCTCACCGAGCTGATCCTTGCCGCATACCGCGACCTGGCACACGTGGTCGAGGCCGCGGCCGGCGCCGGCGCGACCCCAGGTGACCGGCTGGCCGCGATCGCAACGGTGATCCGTGACTGGGCCCGAAGCGATCCGCACCGCTACCTACTGCTGTACGGGACACCGGTGCCGGGTTACGCCGCTCCGGCCGAGGCCACCGAACTCGCCCGCCGCATCTTCGCCCCGGTGCGAGATGCCTTCTCGCATGGGGGCGAAGATCAGTCGATGCACCGGTCGCTGACCTTCTGGACCCGCGTGCACGGGGTGATCAGCCTGGAGGTCGCCGGGCACTTCACCGGCATGCCGTTCAACCCGGCGGGCCTCTTCGCCGCCGAGGTCCGGTCCACGCTCGGCGACCTGGCGTGAGTTGAGCCGCCTCCGTAGTGACGAGACCGGACGGCGGGGCGCGGTCAGGTCGCGGAGGGCCGTGGGTAGCCGATCTCGTACGAGATCTGGTTGGCGGTCTCCAGCAGCAGCGGCAGATTGCTCCGCAGCTCGTCGAGGCTCGCGATGACCTCGATCGCCGTGATCGAGACGGCGGCGATGACCTGCCCTCGGGAATCCCTGATCGGCGCGGCCACGCACATCACGTAGGTGTCGTGCTCACCGTTGTCCACGGCCCAGCCGCGTTCCTGGATGTCGGCGAGTTCGGCGTCGAGCGCGCCGCGGTCGGCGAAGGTGGTGTCGGTGAACCTCTCGAAGACGACGTGCGAGAGCAGCCGCTCGCGATCCGCGAGGGGCAGGTACGCCAGGATGGTCTTGCCGACGGCGCTCGCGTAGATCGACACCGCGCGCCCGACCCGCGAGGGGAGCTTGACGGCGTCGAACGCCGGGCTGTCCACCTTGTCGATATAGATGATCTCGTCGCCGGTCAGCTGCGCCAGGTGCACGGTGTGGCCGGTCTCGCGTTGTAGCGCACGTAGGTGCGCGGCGGCCGGCTGGCGCAGGTCCATCGAGCCGAGCGCGAGGTCGGCCAACTCGATCAGCCCGCTGCCGAGCACGTAGGCGCCCGCGCCGGTACGGCGGACGAAGCGCGCGGACTCCAGGGTGTGCAGAATCCGTAGGGCGGTCGACTTGTGCACGCCGAGCACGTCCGCGGCCTCCGTCAGGGACAGCGGACGTTCGGCCGATCGACGGATGAGGTCGATCGCGCGGCGGATCGATTGCGCCAAGGCTGTGTCTCCCCTCGCACCGCGCGGCGTCGCCGCCCTCGTTGCATCATGTGCAATGTAGATGACGCGATGTGCAATCGCCACTTGACAACGTTGCACATGTCGCTACGATCGTTGCAATTTATGAACTTGACTCCGACTTGTAACGGTGGAGCGACGATGGGTAAGCGGTGCGCTCGGATCGGCTTCGCCGGGGCGACGAATTGACGGCGACCGACGTGCCCTCACGTTCCGGGATCAGCGACGAACCCCGACGCGAGGACTGGGTCGGCACCGCCGCCGAGGCGTTGCCGGACGACGCGGGCAGCGTCCTCATCGGCCGGATCTGGGATCCGTCCGTCGGCGGCCCCACACCCGTGGTCGTCCGCGACGGTGAGGTCATCGACCTGAGCCACCGGTTTGCGACCGTCCGGGACATCTGCGAGCTGCCCGATCCCGCCGCGACCGTGGTCGGGCTCGACGGTGCGCGGCTGGGGGACTTCGGGGAGATCCTGGCCAACACGGCGGTCACGACCCGCGACCGCGACCAGCCCTGGCTCTTGGCCCCGGTCGACCTCCACGCGCTCAAGGCCGCCGGCGTGACCTTCCCCATCTCGATGATCGAACGCGTCATCGAGGAGCGGGCCCGCGGCGACCTGGCGCTCGCGGCGGACATCCGGCAACGGATGTTCGCCGACATCGGCGTCGACCTGCACCACCTCGAACCCGGCTCGGCCGAGGCGGATCGGCTCAAGAGCCTGCTGGTCGCCGAGGGCATGTGGAGCCAGTACCTGGAGGTGGGGATCGGTCCGGACGCCGAGATCTTCACCAAGGGGCAGATCCTCTCCGCCGTCGGCACCGCCGTCGACGTCGGCGTGCTCGCCGCGTCGACCTGGAACAACCCGGAACCCGAGATCACGCTCATCGTCCAGTCCAGTGGCCGGATCGTCGGCGCCACCCTCGGCAACGACGTGAACCTGCGCGACATCGAGGGCCGCTCGGCGCTGCTGCTTCCCCTGGCGAAGGACAACAACGCCTCCTGCGCCCTCGGCCCCCTGATCCGGCTCTTCGACGACCGGTTCGGCATGGAACGGGTGCGCGAACTCGAGGTCCGCCTGGAAGTCCACGGCGTGGACGACTTCCGGCTGGAGGCGGTGTCGGAGATGACGCACATGTCGCGCGACCCGGAGGACCTGGTGCGGCAGCTCATCGGCCCGCACCACCGCTATCCCGACGGCGCCGCCCTGATGCTCGGCACCATGTTCGCGCCCATCCAGGACCGGGGCAGCCCTGGTGAGGGCTTCACCCACAACGTCGACGACGTGGTACGGATCAGCTGCCCGGCGCTCGGCACCCTGGTCAACCGGGTGCGGCACGCCCAGGAGTGCGAGCCCTGGCACTTCGGCATCCGTGACCTGATGGGCAATCTGGCAAGGAGGGGACTGCTGTGAACGTGGTCAGCACGGTCGATCCGCGCGACGGACAGCGCCGCGCGACGGATCTCACCGAGACCGACGAGTCAGGGGTGGACGTGGTCGCCGGCCAGGCGTCCCGGGCGACGCGCTGGTTGGCCGACCTGGGGAGGAACGGCCGGGCGGAGCTGCTGGACGCGATCGCCGCCTCCCTCCAGGCCCGCCGGGCCGACCTGGTCGCGGCCGCCGAGGCGGAGACCGGGCTGGCCCACGCGCGGCTGGACTCGGAACTCACCCGGGCCGCGGTCCAGTTCCAGATGTTCGGCGACGTGCTCCGCGACGGGGCGTACGTCGAGGCCGCCATCGACCACGCCGCCGACACGACGCTCGGACCGGGCCCGGACGTGCGGCGGATGCTCGTACCCCTCGGGCCGGTCGCCGTCTTCGGCGCCAGCAACTTCCCGTTCGCCTTCTCGGTCGCGGGCGGTGATACGGCCGCCGCGCTCGCCGCCGGCTGCCCCACGGTCCTGAAGGCCCACCCGTCCCACCCACTGACCTCGCACGCGTCCGCCGCCGCCATCGAAGCGGCCGTCCGCGACCTCGGCGGGCCCGATGGCGTCATCGGGGTCGTGTACGGGGAGCAGGCCGGCCGTTGGCTGGTGCGGCACCCCGCGATCCGTGCGGCGGCCCTCACGGGCTCGGTCAACGCCGCCCGTGCCATCCAGGCGGCCATCGACGACCGTCCCGATCCCATTCCCCTGTACGCCGAACTGAGCAGCGTGAACCCGATCGTCGTGCTGCCCGGCGCGGCCGCCGACCGGGCCGAGGGGATCGCCGAGGGTCTGTTCGCCTCCTTCACCGCCTCGGGTGGCCAGCTCTGCACCAAACCCGGTTTGGCGTTCGTGCCGGCCGGTCGGGGCGGTGACGAGCTCGTCGACGGTCTGCGCGAGAGGGTCGCCGGCTCGGGCGGCGCGGTCCTGCTCAACGAGCGGATCCGGGACGCGTACGAGATCCGGGCGGCCGAGTTCGAGCGGGCCGGCACCCGCGTCTCGGCGCAGCCGCAGGTCGAGACGGGCGCGGGCTTCGCCGTCGCGCCGAGGCTCCTGGAGGTCGACCTGCCGAAGCTGACCGCCGAGATCGCCGACGAGTGTTTCGGGCCGCTCATGATCGTGGTCCGGTACGACGACACCGCCGACCTCGACGCCGCGCTGCACGTCGTCCCGCCGTCGCTGACCGGTTCCGTCCACCGTGGCACCGAGGACGACGCCGACATGGTCCGTGGGTTGGTCGACGTGCTCTCCGCCCGCACGGGTCGCATCGTCTTCGACGGCTATCCCACCGGTGTCCGGGTGTCCTGGGCCCAGCACCACGGTGGGCCCTGGCCGTCGACGAACGCCGTCCACACGTCGGTGGGCGCGACGTCGATCCGACGGTTTCTCCGGCCGCTGGCATGGCAGGACGCGCCGGAGTGGGTGCTTCCCGAGGAGTTGCGCGACGAGTACACCGCGATTGTGCGGCGAATCGACGGGAGGCTGACGCCAGCGGTCGAATAATTGCGTCGACGGTCTCTCGGGTGCATTTTGACGGCACCCGCTGCTGACGCGTGGATTCCGTTGCGAAAAAGAGCGGACCGGGAATCCACGCGCTAATTCGACAGACGCTCACCGCGTTTTCCTCGGACGCGATTTTATCGGTCCTGGTCGGACCGTCGACGCGATTCTCCGTACTCCCTGTGGTGGGGAAGTCCCGGCCGCGCGCCCCCTGGTGAAAGCCGGGGGTGCGCGGCCGGGGTGTCCTACGGGGTCACGTCGGTGACGTGCAGCCGCAGCATGGTCCACGACGCGGGCGCGAGAGTCAGGCGGACGCCGAGGTCGCTCGCCTGGACCGTGTCGTTGGGGCGCGGTTCGGCGTGGTCCGGGCCGTCGGCCGTGTTCTTGGCATCGAGGTCGGCACCGCCCACGGTGACGCATTCGACGATCTCGCCCACCTGGGCGCCGGCGAGGTCGACGGTCACCTCGGCCGGGGTGTCGACGACCCGGTTGACGAGGAACACGGTCATCTCCGCGGCGCTGTCGTCCCAGGTGGAGACCGCGTCGACCGCGTCGATGACCCCGTAGCGGTCGGTGGTCGTGGTGCTGCCGTCGCGCAGTACGTCCAGCACGACGCCCCGGGCGTGCCGGGCCGTGCGGGCGAACGGGTGGAAGATGGTCTGCCGCCAGGCCGAGCCTCCCGGCTCGGTCATGATCGGCGCGATGACGTTGACCAGTTGGGCCTGGCACGCCGCGGTCACCCGGTCGCTGTGCCGCAGCAGGCTGATGAGCAGGCCACCGACGACGACGGCGTCGGCCACGCTGTAGTGGTCCTCCAGCAGCGGCGGCGCGACCGGCCAGTCCTCGCCGCTGGGCGGCGTGGACGGCGCGGCCGACTGGTACCACACGTTCCACTCGTCGAACGCGATCATGATCTTCTTGTTCGACCGGCGGATCGCGCCGACCGAGTCCGCGATGGCCGTGACGGCGTCGATGTACCTGTCCATGTCCTCGGCCGAGGCGAGGAAGCTGGGCAGGTCGTCGTCGACCGGCTGGTAGTAGGCGTGCAGCGAGATCAGGTCGACGTCGTCGTACGCCTCGGTCAGCACGTCGCGCTCCCAGCTCCCGAAGGTCGGCATGCCTAGATGGGACGAGCCGCAGGCGACCAGTTCGAGGTCGGGATCGAAGCGGCGCATCGCCTTCGCGGTCTGCGCCGCCAGTCGCCCGTACTCGGTCGCGCTCCGCTGGCCCACCTGCCACGGGCCGTCCATCTCGTTGCCCAGGCACCACAGCCGGATCCCGTACTCCTCGGCGGCGCCGTTGTCGCGGCGCTGGTCGGCGAGGTGGCTCCCCGCGCGGTGGTTGGCGTATTCCAGCAGGTCGACAGCCTCGGCGGTGCCGCGGGTGCCGAGGTTCACCGCCATGATGGGATCGACGCCCGCCTTGCCGACCCAGCGCATGAACTCGTCCAGCCCGAAGGCGTTGGTCTCCAGGCTGTGCCAGGCGAGGTCGAGCCGGGCCGGTCGCTTCTCGACCGGGCCGACGCCGTCCTCCCAGCGATAGGAGGAGACGAAGTTGCCGCCCGGGTAGCGGACCGTCGTGACGCCCAGCTCGCGGACGAGCGCGAGGACGTCGCCCCGGAAGCCGTCCGCGTCGGCGCTCGGGTGGTCGGGCTCGTAGATTCCGCCGTAGACACAGCGGCCCAGGTGCTCCACGAACGAGCCGAAGATCCGGCGCGGCACCGGTGCGACACGTCGCCGCGGGTCCAGGAGCAGGCGTGCGGTGTTCACGACAGCCCTCCCGGCTGGCTCGGACGAGGCCGGACGGGCGAGGCGGCGCCGTGGGGGAGTGGGTGCGGCGCTGCGTCGAGGTGGGTGTTCAGGGCGGGCTCCTCTCGGAGGTGGCCTCCGACGTCGGGATCCGTGTCACGGCGCCGGGGACCCGGGGGTGGTGGGTCGGTGCGAGCTCTGGACATCGCCATGATCATCGATTACGTTCGCGACCGATGTAAACGTTACCGATCATGCTCCCCGGAGGGAACACCGCGTTTCGGAATGGCGCCTGACAGAGAGTGCCGTTCCGTTGTCAACGGGTGGATCCCGCGCGCGAAATGGCGCGGCTTTGCACCCCGGGAAGTCCACCTTGCACAATCCCGTCAGGACCCGCTGCCGGCGCTCGCGCGGGGATGAAAGGGTCTTGTGTTCGCAATCGTGGTCGGTTACGTTGGCAACATCCTGGAAACGTAACCGATAACGATTGCAGTCCAGAGAGAGCGGCATGATCGAAGCCAATGCGCCGGTAACAATGAGTGATGTCGCCCGGATCGCCGGCGTTTCCACCGCCACCGTTTCGCGCGTCGTCAACGGGCACTACGGCGTCAGCGCCCGCACGATCGCTCAGGTCCGCACCGCGATCGATCAGCTCGGCTACGAGTCGAGCCTGGTGGCCTCGAGCCTCCGGCGCAGCCGCACCAATGTCCTCGGCCTCGTGGCGCACAGCTTCCAGTCGTACACGGCAGAGGTGCTCAAGGGGGTCATGAAGGCGCTCAGCCGCTCCGGCTTCGACCTCATCATCTACGCCAACAGCGACCTCTACGGGTCCTACTCGGAGGGTTGGGAGCAGCGGCACCTGACCCGCCTGTCGGGCACCCTCACCGACGGGTGCATCGTCGTCACGCCCTGGGGTGAGATGCGCAGCCGTACGCCGGTCGTGGCCATCGACCCGGTGCGCGGCGCGACGGCGCCCTCGGTCATGGCCGACAACCTCGCCGGCGCCACCACCGCTGTGGAGCACCTGCTCGACCTGGGCCACCGACGCGTCGGGTTCATCGCCGGCCGCGACAGCCTCGCCTCGGCATGGTCCCGGGAGGAGGGCTACCGGGCGGCGCTCGCCGCCGCCGGTATCCCGGTCGACCCGACGTTGATCGGCCGGGGGGACTTCAATCCCGAGTCGGCCGCTCCGTTGGCGCGCGCCCTGTTGCAACGGCCGGACCGACCGTCGGCGATCTTCGCGGCGAGCGACGGGATGGCGCTCAAGGTCCTTGAGGTCGCCAGGGAGCTGGGGCTCTCCGTACCGCAGGACCTGTCCGTCGTCGGCTTCGACAACATCCCCGAGTCGGCGTCGACCGATCCGGGTCTGACCACGGTCGACCAGTCGATGTACCAGCTCGGGTACGAAGCCGCGCGGATGCTCAAGTCACTGGTGACCGGCGAGTGGGACGAGCCGCACCAGATAGTCCTTCCGACCAACCTCGTGGTCCGTGGCTCGACCGCAGGACCGGCGAGGGACTGAAGGAGGTGAAGACACCGCACGGCGAGATCCACCGATGGGTTGAGCTGGTCAGCGGGTCGCATCCGCTGCCGGCACAGGAAAGGAGTGGAGCGTGACAACCGAACGTTATCACGGGCGCCTACGCCGGCTCTCGGCGGTGTTCAGCGCCGGAGTCGTCGCCATGGCGGCGGCCCTGCTCGCACCGCAACCGGCAGCGGCGGCGGACACGCCGTGGCTGGACGTCTCCCCGGACCGCTACGCCTCGTTCACGGTTCCGGCCGCGTACGTCCAGGGGCACCTCGGCACCGTCTCGCAGGTGGTCGTCGAGGGCAACTTCGGCCCGTCCGCCACCTGGGCGGAATTCGGTCTGACCCGTCGTGGTGACGTCTGGTCCGGTGTGCTCGGCGCGCTGACGCCGGGGCTGTACCGCTACCAGGTGACCGCCGACGACACCAAGACCATCAAGGACCCGACCAACAGCGCGGGAGTCGCGTCCGACCCGCTCCTGAGCACCTTCCTGGTCGCGGGCGAGTCGGCGCGCTGGCTGGCCGACGCGCCCGCCGGCAGCGGCGGCGCGGTCGCAACGTTGACCTACCGGGTCCGCGCCGAGCAGCGCTCGGCCCTGGTCTGGACGCCACCCGGGTACGCGGCCAAGAAGCCCAAGGGCTATCCCGCGCTCTTCCTCGAGTCGGGGGACAGCGTGGCCGCCACCGACTGGCTCGATCTCGGTCGCACGAAGCAGATCCTCGACAACCTCTCGGCGGCGGGCGCGATGCAGCCGATGGTCGTGGTGATCGCCGACAGCACGGACGACCGGCAGTTGAAGGATCTCCGCAAGGCGGTCGCCGACAACTACCGGGTCCTGCGCGATCCGGCGCACCAGGCCATCGCCGGTGTCGCCGACGGCGCGGCGCGGGCGGTCCGCGCGGCCTTCGCCAAGCCCGGTCAGTTCGGCTCTGTCGGCTGGTTCTCGGGCACGTCGGCCCCGACGATCGACCGCCGGGACGCCACGGCGCTCCACCACCTCAAGGTGCTGCGCCTCTACACCGGGAACGTGACCGACCCGGCCTACAACACCACCTACCGGCTGACGAAGGCGTTGGACCGGGCCGGCGTCCGGTTCGAGTTCGACGGGGTCAACCCGGACGGCGGCGGCAACTGGACCACCTGGCAGGAGAACCTCGTCGACTTCGTGCCACGGCTGTTCCGGCACGTGGCGGACCACGGGCCGAGCCCGGGCCACGGCCGGTTGACGGGCGAGTTCTCGCCTCCGCCGGCCGGCACCACCCCGACGCCCTTCGTCACCGAGGACGGGTTCGTCACCTTCGAGACCACCACCGACTTCGCGGACGCCCAGCACGTCACGGTGTGGGCCAACATCGCGCCCGGCGGCAGTTGGCTGCGCGTGCCGCTGACTCGGGACGGCGACCGGTGGCGGGCGACCGTGGGGCCGCTGAAGCCCTGGTTCTACTACTACCGGCTGATCGTCGATCGGGTGCCGTTCAAGGACGTCTCGAACCCCACGAAGGTGACCACGGAGCCGATGTGGAGCACCTTCCTCGTCCCGGGCCCTGCGGCCCGACTGCTGACCGACGTGCCGGCCGGCCAGGGCGGCAAGGTCGAGAGCATGACCTACACCAGCACGGTGGCCAGCCAGGACCGTACCGCGCTGGTCTGGACCCCGCCCGGGTACGACCCGCAACGGGCGCAGCCCTATCCCGTCCTCTACCTCCAACACGGTGGCGGGCAGAACTACACGGACTGGGTCGAGATGGGCCGGGCCAAGCAGATCCTCGACCACCAGTTCCTCGACGGGGACCTCACGCCCATGGTGGTCGTGATGGGCAACGGCAACTCGTCGAACTTCAACCGGGAACTGTTGGAGAACATCGTGCCGACGGCCCGGTCCCGCTACCACGTCTCCAGCGACCCCTCCCAGCAGGCCATCGCCGGGCTGTCGATGGGCGGTGGGCAGGCGCTCGGTGTGCTGAAGGCCTATCCAGGCCAGTTCGCCTACGTCGCGGCCTTCTCGGCCGGGTTCGGCAGCGGTGCCGGCGTCGACGTCGCGGCGATCAACAACGGCACCAGGATGCTGCGGCTGTACGTCGGTGACCAGACCGACTTCGTCTACCCGAGCTTCATGGCGGGGCTGACCACCTTGGACACCCTCGGTATCCGCTACGAGTTCGACGGGGTCACCCCCGGACCACACGGCTGGGACGTGTGGCAGAAGAACCTCATCGACCTGGCGCCCCGTCTGTTCAAGCGCTAGGAGCCTGCCCAGGCGACGCCACCGGGGCGAGTTCCAGCGCCCCGGTGGCGGCCGCCGACGCATGGATGTCCGTGCACCGCCACCTTCCGAAAGGAACCATCTCAATGAAGAGAAGACGCATACTCGCCACGGTGGCCATGCTCGCGGCCGGGAGCGGCCTGGTCGCCTGCACCTCGGACGACGGCGGCAGCGATGCGAGCAACTGCACGAACACCATCACCAAGCAGAACGTGCCGGTCGTGACGATGTGGGGCTGGTACCCCAACACCCAGCTCGTCGTCGACAACTTCAACAAGCTGCACGACGACGTGCAGGTCTGCTGGACCAACGTCGGTCAGGGCGGCGACGAGTACGACAAGTTCCAGACCGCGATCTCGGCGGGCACCGGCGCGCCCGACGTGATCATGGTCGAGGCGGACCGGATCCCGACCTTCCAGATCCAGGGCGCGCTCGTCGACATCAAGCAGTACGGCTACGACGCGGTCAAGGCCAACTACGGCGAGGGCGCCTGGAAGGACGTGTCGGTGGGCGACGCGGTCTACGGCGTCCCGGTCGACGGTGGCCCGATGGGCATGATCTACCGCAAGGACATCTTCGACAAGTACAAGATCACCCCGCCGAAGACCTGGGCCGAGTACGAGCAGGCCGCGCAGAAGGTGAAGGACGCCGGCGGCCCGTTGTTCGGGGACCTCGGCGCGAACGTCCCGGCCGTGATGATGTCGCTCCAGATCCAGAAGGGCGCGTCGCCCTTCACCTTCGATCCGGCCCAGCCGAAGTCGATCGGCGTGAAGCTCAACGACCAGGCGTCCAAGGACGTGCTGGACTACTGGGGTGGCCTCGCCAAGAAGGGCCTGGTCGGTACGCAGGACCAGTTCACCCCGGAGTACATCTCCGGCGTGATCAACGGGAACTACGCGACGTACATCTCGGCGGCGTGGGCGCCGGGTTACCTCACCGGGGCGGGTGTCGGTAAGGGCCAGGACACCGGCAAGTTCGCGGTCGCGCCGCTGCCGCAGTGGGATCCGACCAACCCGGTGCAGGTGAACTGGGGTGGGTCGGCCTTCTCGGTGACCAAGCAGGCGAAGAAGCCCGAGCTGGCGGCGAAGGCCGCCTACGGGCTCTACGCCGACAAGGAGTCGCTCACCGACGGCTGGACCAACCAGATCATCTTCCCGCTGAACCTCACGGCGCTCAAGGATCCCGCGTTCGTCGACCTGAAGGTGGCGTTCTTCAGCGGCCAGCAGGCGAACAAGGAGGTCTACCTGCCCGCCGCCGAGGCCTACAAGGGTATGTCCTACGCGCCCTTCGGCCAGTACTACCTGGACGCCATGACGAAGCAGATCAGCGAGGTCATCAAGGGTTCCGTCAGCGGTTCGCAGGCCGCCGACAAGCTCCAGGACGACGTGGCGAAGTACGCCAAGGAGCAGGGCTTCACCGTTCAGTGACCGCTCCGGGTGGGTCGTGCCGGCGGTGGCCGGCCGGCCCACCCACGACCCCCCGCGTCCACGCCCTTCGGAGACCACAGATGACAGTCCTGACCGAGAAGCGCACACCGCGTCCGCCGAGCGAGACGCGCAAGATCCGTGGCAAGGTGCACCTCCGCGAACACCTGATGGGGTGGCTCTTCGTCGGGCCCTTCGCGATCGTGTTCCTGGCGTTCCTCATCGCGCCGTTGGTGTACGCGCTGTACCTCAGCCTCTTTCAGAAGAAGCTGATCGGCGGCACCAGCTTCGTCCTCTTCGACAACTACGTGAAGGCGTTCACCGACCCGAGCTTCCTGTCCGGAGCCTGGTTCGTCATCCGCTTCTCGCTCGTCTCCATCCCGCTGCAGATCGTCCTGGCGCTCGCGCTGGCCCTCATCCTGGACGCGGTGACCACGCTGTTCGCGCGCTTCTCCCGCCTCATGATCTTTCTTCCGTACGCGATCCCCACCGTCATCGGGGCGGTGATGTGGGGGTTCCTCTACAGCAAGGGCTTCGGCCCGCTCACCGACATCTTCGGGCTCTTCGGCGCCACCGCGCCCGACTTCCTGGGTGGCAACCTGATCTTCTACGGCCTGCTCAACGTCGTCACCTGGCAGTGGGCCGGCTACTACATGATCATCCTGTACGCGGCGTTGCAGGGCGTCGACCCGACGCTCTACGAGGCCGCCCGGATGGACGGCGCCGGACGGTGGCAGATCGCGACGCGCATCAAGATCCCGCTGATCGCCCCGGCGCTGATCCTGATCCTGGTCTTCTCGCTCATCGGCACCCTGCAGTTCTTCAACGAGCCGCAGATCCTGCGCTACCTCGCTGCGGGCACCATCGGGACGGACTTCACCCCCAACATGTACGCGTACCAGCAGGCGTTCTCGCTCGCCAACTTCAACTACGGGTCGGCGATCTCGTTCGCGCTCGGCGGCATCGTCTTCATCTGCGTGTACGCCTTCCTGTTCTTCACCCGCAAGCGGAGGAGCTTCCTCTAGATGGCCGACCACACCAGCGTCCGCGCCGGCGTCCGCCGGCCGCACCGCTACCTTCCTCTGCAGATCCTCCTCGGCTTCCTGGTGATCTACTTCCTGGTCCCGTTCTGGTGGGTCATCGTCAACAGCTCCAAGGACGCCCCGGGCCTGTTCGGGGGCGGCAACACCCTGTGGTTCTCCGACCAGATCGACTACGTCGGCAACCTCCGGCAGCTATTCACCTACGACGGTGGCATCTACCTGCGGTGGATCCTCAACTCCACGCTGTACGCCATCGCCGGCGGAGTCGGCGCCACGGTCCTGGCGGTGATGGCCGGTTATGGGTTCGCCAAGTACCGGTTCGCCGCGCGGCGCTTCAGCTTCGCCGTCGTGCTCGGCGCGCTCATGGTGCCGGCCACGGCCCTGGTCATCCCGACCTTCATCATGTTCTCCCGGCTCGGCCTGACGAACACGGTCTGGGCGGTGATCCTGCCGTCGCTGCTCAACCCGTTCGGCGTCTACCTGATGCACGTGTACGCGCGCGACGCGGTGCCGGACGAGCTGCTCGACGCGGCGCGGGTCGACGGCGCGGGGGAGGTGCGTACGTTCCTGCAGATCGCGCTTCCGCTGATGCGTCCCGCGGTGGTCACCGTGCTGCTCCTGTCCGCCGTGGCGTCCTGGAACAACTACTTCCTGCCGCTGGCCATGCTCTCGGACAACCGGCTGTTTCCGGTGACCGTCGGTCTCGGCCTCTGGCAGGGGATCGCCTCGGCGAACAACTCGGGCGGCACCTCGCTGTGGAGCCTCATCATCCTGGGCTCACTGGTGTCCGTGATCCCACTGGTCATCGCGTTCTTCAGCCTCCAACGGCACTGGCGCGGCGGCCTGTCCGTCGGCGGCCTTCGCTAGATGATCGATTCCAAGGGGTCAGTGGTCGTAGGCGGTCAGGGATCGCATGACCGGTTGGCCGGTGTGCCAGTTG
>NZ_JBNCKS010000051.1:0-38415 GCF_049841635.1 Micromonospora sp. DT44
ATCGATCCTGGCCAAGGTCCGACGTGGACGCGTCGCCCTCCAACAAGCGGCTAGTCAAAACTGAGACAGAACACTAGCTCTCCCGCAGCAGCCATGAGGCGTCCCTCCCAGGGTGTACTCGGGCGCCTGCGCGTCGTGGAGTCGCGCATCGGCTCTCGGGCTTTCGTTGGGGCGGGGGTGGATCTGTTGCTGGCGCCGGATCCGGCCCCGGTGCCCAAGGTGGCGAGTGGGTGGAAGGTCGAGACCGGTCACGTCTTTGTTGCCGGCCGGGGTCATGCGTCGAACTTTAACCCATCTTTAGATTTGCATGCATCGATGCAATTGATCACTGGCTGTACGTAGTCTGCTGCGGACCGTTCGGTCGAATGTCTCTCGTGCTCAGCAATCGTTGGGAGAACCAGGCGTGCAGAAGAAGAAGTTGTTCATCAGCAGCGCAGCGGCACTATCGGTCAGCGGTCTTCTGCTGGTCGTTCCTCTGAGCGGGGCGAACGCGGCTGACACCAGCCCCGCCGCGAGTAAGAAGCCGTCCGGGATGACTGCACTGGCTCAAACGACAGGGACCCCCGTAACAGTGTTGGCGGGCGCGAACAACATCTCCTTCGCCACCTGCCCCGCTGGCACGATCCTCACCGGAGGAGGCGGACAGACATCCGGGTTCGACATCTTCATCACTGACTCGTTCGCGTCGGGCAACGGCTGGGCGGTACGAGGCTCCAACCGGGGAACGACGGCTCAAAACCTTACGGCCGTCGCCATCTGTCTCGGGTAGGCCAGCTCGCAGATGAGCCCGTTATCCCCCGTGCCGGGGGTAACGGGCCCGCGGTCATCCCGGGCGTTGACAAAGCCCCGGCCTGGAAGCTCTTACGGCCGCCGTTTCCCTGCTCGGCGTCGTCGGCATCCTGATCTTCGTCCTCACAATGGGCGTCATCCGGCGCCTACGCCAGCACGCCGAGCCCATCTCCAGCCGGGGCGGCGCTGCCTCCCCGACGCTGGAGGCCGGGGGCCACGTCGGCGACTTCGCCACCACCGCCGTCGACGGGACGATCGTCGCCAGCGAGTTGATCACTGCCGAGTCCACGATCGCCATCTTTTCGCCCAGCTGCGGTCCGTGCCGGGAGGCTTCCCGCTTTCATCGAGTACGTCGGCCGGATGAACGGGCTCCAGCAGCACGTCATCGCGGTCGTGGTCGGCGACGAATCCGAGGCTGCGGAATTCGCGTCCCGGCTCGGCGCCCGCTCGCCACCGCATGCCAGGTCAAAGCCTTCCCCACCATCCTGGTCGCCGACCGGGATCCGGCCGGACACCTCACCGTGAAGGCGAGTGGTGTCGATCTCGACGAGATGCGGGCTGCCTTCGCGCGGCTGGATGATCGATTGCCGACAGCTCGGGTTTCTTCCGGCGGATCGGGTGCTGGGCACCCCCGTCGCCGAGCGCTGAGGCACGGCGACGGGCCGAATGTGCACGCCCGACGGCGAACCGCACAGGCAGTCAATGCCGTCCGTTGTTCACGAGTGCCAGTGCCAGGTCGTACGCCTCGACGAACTTGCCGTGCGCCACCCAACTCTTGGTCCGCATGTGCCGGGGCCAGTCCTCCCGGCGGTCGAGCAGGCGCGCCAGCGGGATGTGATACGGCCGCTCCATGCAGTGCAGCCCGTCGGTGGAGATGACCCACTGGTCGTTGGGCATCTCGACGACCGGCCCCAGTTCCACCGGCAGCCGGCCGGTCTGTGCGGCGACCGCCGTCCGCAGCGTGTCCACCAGGGCGCCGGCCCACCCGCCGAGCAACGCGTCGGCATCCACCACGAGGGCCGCCGCGATGCGGCCGGCCAGGTCCGCCTCGTTCTCGCCAGCACGCCAGTCGAGCGTGTCGATCGGTTGACCGTCGGCCCGTTCCAGCCCCACCGGCAGGTTGGCCGCCTCGGCCGGGGATCGGGGCGCCTGGACCCGCAGCCGCACGCCGGACGCCCGCACCTTCACCCGTACCCCGCGCGGCGCGATCGCCGAGACGGAGTCGGCCTCGGCAAGTACCCGGGCCACGGCGCGCTGGGTCGGTGACCGGTCGGCGGCGGCGAACGCCTCGTCCCGGCGCTCGCCGAGTTGCTCGATGTCGTCCCGGCTGGTCGCGCTCAACGCGTCGATCATCGCGGCCGTGGCCGAGACCTCGGTGCGCACCTGCGCCAGGTCGCTGGAGATCGATCGGGTCTGCTCCTCGGTACGGCGCATCCGCGCCTCCAACATGCGGCCGAGAAACAGCAGCGGCATCAGCATCACCAGTGCCGAGCCGAACTGCTGGAGCAGGCCGGGCACGTAGGACCGGCCTTCGATCAGCCAACCGGCCACCACCATCCCGGCGCCGACCAGTGTCGCCAGGATCGGCAGGGTGGCGTTGGGGTCGCGGGCGAGCCGCCAGAACCTGACCAGCATGTGCCTCATTCCCCTGGTGGCGGTGCTCGGTTATCGTCGGGAGGGGACGGTGACGGTCTGGTGCTCCGGACCGCAGGTTGGTTCCATCATCCCTGGACGGTGCCAATGCGCGCGACCGAGACCAAAGTGGTTGGTGTGCCGGTGGCCTACGGGCTGGAGACCTTCCGCAACCGGGTCGACGAGCTTGAGCACATCGTCGAGGCGCTGGTGCGGCCCGACACCCGCGTCGTGACTGTCGTCGGCCGGCGTGGCATCGGCAAGAGCGCCCTCGCCGCCAAGGCCGCCGAGCGGCTGATGACGGCCGTCGACGGACATCGTCCGGGTGGCATCGTCAACGTCAGCTCCCGCACCTCCGGGATCAGCCTGGAGCGGATCTTCCTCGACGCCGCCCACCTGCTCGGTCCTGCCGAGGAGGAGCGCCTGCTCCAGGTCTGGTCCAGCGGCCGTTCGGCGGCCGACAAGGTCCTCGAACTCTTCACCGCGCTGGCCCCGCTGCGCTGCCTGATCGTCGTCGACAACCTGGAGGACCACCTCACGGACGAGGGGGAGCTGACGGACGAGGACCTACGGCTCCTGCTCGACCTGGTCTTCCGGGCACCGCGCCCGCCGCGCCTGCTGATCACCAGCCAGGTGCCGCCCGCCCTGCCCGCGGCGGTCCGCCGCTACGAGGCCCGCCTCCGACTGGACCAGGGGCTCCCCACCGAGGAGGCGGTCGAGCTGCTGCGCGACCTCGACCGCTCCGGAACGACGGCGCTGGTCCACGCCAGCGGCGCCGAACTCGCCGAGATGGCCCGCAAGGTGTACGGCATCCCCCGAGCGCTGGAACTGGTCTTCGCCGCGATGAGCGACGACTACCTGACCATGCCGTCGCTGGGCGAGATGCTGACGTCGTTCGGCAGCCGCGGCGACATCGTGGCCGGCCTGGCCCAGGACCGCTACCACCGCCTCGACGAGCGGGCCAGGATCGTGCTGGACGTGCTCGCGGTCTTTCACCGGCCGGCGTCGGTGGAGGCGGTCGCCTGGGTGCTCCGGCCGATCGCGCCGGCCGTCGACGCCGCTCCGGCCCTCGCCACGTTGGCGCGTACCCACATGGCGACGCTGGACCGGCGATCCCGCACGTTCGTGCTGCACCCGCTCGACGCCGACCTGGCCTACGCCGGCCTGCCGGAGTCCGGCGTGCTCGGCCGGCGGTCGCTGGAACGGCGTGTCGCGCAGTATTACCTGCACGAGGCACCGGACGAGTCGCGGTGGGAGGTCGTCGACGACGTGTCGGCGTACCGCTGGGCGTTTCACCACTGGGTCAAGGCGTACGACTACGGTCTGGCCGCGCGGTTGCTGGAGCAGATCGGCGAGTTCATGGTCTGGCGCGGATCGACGGCCGCCGTGATCGAGATGCACGCCGAGGTCGACGGCCACCTTACCGACGACGACACCATCCTGGCGCACCTGCTCGGCTTCGGTTTCGCCCGCACGATCGGTGGCCCGGTGGCCGCCGCGGTGCCGTTGCTGGAGCGCGCCGAGGAACTGGCCCGGGCCGACGGGGACGAGCGGAAGGTGGAGAACGCGCTGCGCCTGCTCGCCGGCGCGTACCGGCCTGCGGGTCGGCTCCAGGAGGCGATCACCAGCGGGCTGGCCGCCGCCGACCTGGCGCACCAGCTCGGCAACTACCACAACGAGAGCCACTCCCTGATCAACGTCAGCCTCGCCCACAGCTACCTGGGCAACATGGGCGACGGGCTGCGCACCGCCGAGCGGCTGCGTGAGCTCGGTGAGGCACACGACGACGACCTGCTGGTGGCGCGGGCGCGGGACGCGAAGAGCGCCGCCTACCTCGTCGGGCGACGGTGGGCGGAAGCCCGGGACGAGGCGGCCGCCGCCATCGGCGCGTACGAGCGCAGTCGGGTCACCGAGGCGATCGGGTACGCCCGCAACGTGCTGGGCCTCGCACAGCTCGGGCTCGGTGAGACCGGGACGGCGACCGATACTTTCCAGCTCGGCCTGGCCGACGCCTTCACCTCCGAGCAGCCGAGGGTCGAGGGTTTCTGTCGGTACAACCTCGCCTGGGTCTACTGGTCGACGGGGCGACTCCAGGAGGCCACCGGTGAGGCACAGCTCAGCCGGCGCGCGTTCGAACGGGCCGGTAGCGCTGAAGAGCCGGCCGCCGCCGCGCTCGCGCTCGCCGCCGCCGCGATGCTGGCCGGCGACGTACCCGAGGCCTCCGCGCGGCTGGCCGAGGCGGCCCGGCACGTCGGTGCGAACCCGGACCTCTGCCCGGCGGCATGGCTCAGCGCCGAGGCGGAACGATTGACGAGAGCGGGTGCGGAATGAGTGGACCGGAGGAACTCGTGGGCGCGGCCCAGCTCGCCTACTTCCACGGTCGGGACCGGGATGCCGTCGCGTTGTGCGAACAGGCGCTCGACCTGCTCGACGCCGAACCGGTACGGCGACCGGAGCCCCGGGTCCGAGCGCTGCACGTGCTGCTCTCGGCCACCCAGCGCTGGTGGGGCGCCGAGGGGTCGCCGCAGCGGCCGACCGCCGAGTTGGTGGCTGCGTTGCTGGCGACCGCGGACGACAGCGGCGACCCGCTGCTGAAGTCGATGGCCCGGCACGCGCAGGGCGCGTACCTGATCGCCACGAACAGCCTGCCCGAGGCGATCTCCGTTCTGGAGGAGGCGGTCCGGTACGCCCGGGAGAGCGGAGACCCGCTGGCACAGGTCGACGCCATCGCCGAACTCGGCCACCATATGGCCGGTAGGAACCTGCACCGCACACTGGAGATGCTCACCGAGGCGCACGCGCTGGTCGACGGGCTGGACAGTCGCGACATCGGGGTGCTGGTGCGATCGGGTCGGATCGCTGGCTTCCTCGGGGTCGGCCACTTCGACGCGGGCAACTTCGACGAGGGCGAGAGCTGGCTGCGCCGGGCGCTCGCCGACCTGGAGACCGCCGGCATCCTCGACCAGTTCCTCATGATGTCCAACTACCTCGGACAGCTCCTGGTGGCCGCGGGCCGCTTCGCGGAGGGGCGGGAGGTGCTCGGCCGGGCGATCGACCGTACGCCCCGGGAAACAGATACCAGCACTCACCTCGGCTACAACCTCGGCCTGCTCGGAAAGCTGGAGTTGGAGAGCGGCCGGCCGGCTGAGGCGGCCGGCCCGATCAACGAGGGGTGGCGGCACCTGCGCCAGACCCAGCACGCGAGCGTCCGCCCGATCCTGCGCAACTACGTCGCCGAGCTGCTCATCCACCCGGGCTACGAGCGGCGGGACCCGGCGGCCGCGGACCGGCTGCTCGTGGAGAACGAGGAGGACGCGCGTCGGACCGGCTTCCTGCGTAGCGAACTCAACGCGCTGATCCTGCACGCCCAGGTGCGGCTCGAACTCGGTGACCTGCCGGGCGCCGTCACACTGGCCGAGCAGGCGGCGATCCGGTTGGAGAAGGCGGGGGCGTTGCCGGCGCTGCGCAGCGAGGAGGTCCACCTGGTGCACCACGACGTGCTGCGCCGTGCCGGCCGGGACGCCGACGCGCAACGGGCGCTCGCCCGGGCCCGGGACATCCTGTTGGCCAAGGCCGAGACGATTGCCGACCCCGAGCACCGCCGCACCTTCCTGACCCGGGTGCCGGTGAGCGCCGCGATCCTGGCCGCCACCGAGCGCTGGGGGTCGTGACCCAACCGTGGCGCCGGCACCACGACCGCAGGGATCCCGGTCACGGGAATGGCTACTACGACACCCAGAGGCTCTGTGGCCTGAAGCTACCCAGTCCTCGTGTCGCGGCGTCTCCTACCGACAGAACTGGGCATGGCGAAGAAATCCAACCCGTGGGTACGGCTGCTCATCACCGGTCTGATGCTCCTTCTCGCCGGTATCCGCACGCCCGACGTACAAGCCCTACGGCGCGCCGCGCGCGGCTGCCGAGGCACTGCTCGCTCTGATCGACGCCGGCCCGGAACCGGATTACGGCCCGGGGCGACTGAGCCCGATCACCCGCCGAGGTGGTCGAGCACGGCTTGCGCGTTCCGGACCACGACCGCGATCCTCTGCTGGGCGGCGCGCAGATCCTGGGCGTGCGCCTGAATCATCGCGGTCTGGTACGCGGACTCGACTGAGAACCAGACGCCCACGACGTTGTTACGGGTCTTGCACGCGACGTCCGCGGTCGCGGTCCGCTTCTCGGCGGTTGAGGGCGTGCCCGCTCGCAGATCCGCAGCTGCCGCCGCAGTCAACGGGTCGACGTAGTTGTAGCCCTGTTCGCGCATGCACGCAGACCATCTGCCGAACACCTGGCGCATCCGGTGGTCCGCCCGCGCCTGGTCGAAGGCGTTGAAGTCGATCGATGTGATGAGATGCTCGGCGATGTCCTCAGGGCTCGTGAGCTGCAGTTTGCGGCCCGCCTCGCCCGCGCAGCCGCCCGCGGGCACATCGTGCCCCTGGTAGGTGCGGGTGGGCTGGCCGGCTGGTGCCGGGCGGCCGTCCTCGCTGCCGGTCCAGACGAGCATTTCGGCGGGTGGTACGGCGGCGCCCGGCTTTGTGCGAGCGGTGGTGCCTTCGCCCGGTGCGAGGTGGTACCCCCACCTGGCGGCGACGGCCGGGTCGGTGACGCCGTACCGGCGCGACATCGGTTCAGGGCCCGCGCCGCCGGTGGCTGCGGCGGGCTGTCCGCGATCGATCCCGAAGCGTCGCATGCAGTCGTTGGCCAGGATGGATCGAGCCCGGTCCAGGGTGACGCGCTGCTCGCCGTCGAGCCGGTACGCCGCGATGGGCAGGACCAGTCCCGCAGCACCGTCGGCGCTGCGCATCTCGGTGACGGCGGGCCGACTGGTGATGGCGATCCCAGCCACGCCACCACGCTCACCTGTGCCGTCGGGTTCGGGGGAGCAGGCCGCCGCGGTTGCGAGCAGCAGCATGAGTGCGCCCCACCGGGCGGTTTTTCGTCCGCGCAATGCCATGTTCGCTGCCCCCGGCTGTAATCGGTGGCACATGACGCCGCGGCGACAGGGCCGACGGCGTCACGTGCCACGAGGGTTTGACGTGTCTGGATGATGGCTAGTTGGGGGACCAGGAAAGCGACCGGTTGTCGTTGGTGAGACCGGCGAGGCTGTACGGCGCGCTGCCCGCATCGCAGCAGATGCCCAGCGCGTACGACGGGCCAGTCATGCCGGGCTCGGACCAGATCACCGGCCGCCACGTCGTGTCGTAGTTCGAGGCTGAGCCGGCGTTGTTCCAGACCCGGGTGCCGTGGCCGGAACCGGACGGTCCAAAGTAGAGAGCTGGGTTCTTCATGTCGTTGATCCAGCCGTTGAGGCAGATGGAGGCCCCCTGCTGCTGTTGGCCGTAGTAGAGGACAACCGGACCGCCGGAGCGGACGGTGCAGTTGGTTTCGATCCCCCCGGCCGACGCCGATTCGGGGAAGGCGATCAGCGTGGTGCTGCAGGCGGCGGCCGCAGTCACGAGTCCGTGCAGGACTTTGCGGTTGAGTTTCACGGGTTCCTCCCTTGGTGCCTGATCATCCGGCCAGGCATTCGCACATTGGTCCGGTCCTTATGCCTTTCCGCTGGCGATCGTCGTTGAGCAGCCAGCGCGTAGGGCAAACGTTGAGATCCGCGGAAGCACTGAATGGGCCGGCCGCCGCCGCATTTCCCGTACGCGGTCAATGGCTTAACCGCGTGGCGAGGCTCAGTTGACCGTCATGGTCCGGGTGTCAGACCTGGCCGACATGTCGTCCCCCTGCTGCGGGCTGAGACGCCCGGGAACAGGGCGGCATGGCGGCATGGATCCGTTCAGCGGTCCGCTCAAGCCGGGCGCTGTCGATGGTGGGTGCCCGCGCCGGCCAGATGGTCTGGATCGGATCCCCGTGCCAGCGGGGAACCAGGTGTATGTGAAGGTGCGGGATCGTCTGTGAGGCAGCCTGGCCGGCCGAGATGATCAGGTTAAGACCGTCCGACGCGAGTGCCTCTCTGATGGCATGGGACACGTCGAGAACGGTGTCCATCAGCGGCTGGACGTCCTCCGAGGCCAAGGCCCACAGGTCGGTCACGTGCCGTCGAGGTATCACCAGAGTGTGCCCGGCGGCTGCGGGCAGCAGCGGGACGAATGCCATTGTCTGCGGGGTTTCATAGATCCGCAGAGCCGTTGCCGTGCCGTCACCGATCTGGCAGAACACGCAGGTCCCGACGTCGTCATTCAGCCGTTCGCCCCTCTTCTGCCGCATGTTCCCATCAGAAGCGAGAGTCGAATTTCTCCGGCATCGAAGGGCTCACCGTTCTGGTATGCGGCGCTCCCATACCGCGCCCGGCTCTGCTTCAGTCGAGGTGGAAGAGTCGACGTGCGGTGGAGGGAGTGAAGGCACCATGCCGTTACCGCAGATGTGCCTTCCGCCAGCGAGCAGGGTGGTCCGGGCGGCCCGAATTGCCGAGGTCGTCGGAGCGACGACCGCGTATATTCGAGTTCTCCCATGGGTGGAGGCTCCAGTGAAGTTTTCGGTGCTCGGTCCGCTGCGGGCTCTCCGGGACGGCCGCCCTGTCGTCCTGCGTGGACATCGGGAGCGGAGGATTCTGGCGGGGCTGCTGACCAGGCCGAACGGGCTGGTGACGCACGATCGGCTGGTCCGGGTGGTGTGGGACGACCCTCCCGCGACGGCGCGGCGACAACTGCAGAACTGCGTCTGGCAGTTGCGGCGCCAACTCCACGGAGAGGTCGAAGGAGAGCGGATCAGTGGAGCCCCAGAGGGCTACCAGATCAACGTCGACCGGACCGACCTCGACGCGCTGGTCTTCGACAGGCTCCTCGACGAGGCTCGTCGGCTCAGCGGGCGCCACCAGGACCAGGAGGCGATCGACGCGTACGACGAGGCACTCAGCCTGTGGCGAGGAGCGGTGGCGCTCGACGGGGTGCGGACCTCTTGGATCGAGGCTTGGGCGGCCAAGCTTGACGAGCGCCGGATCTGCGGCCTGGAGGAGCGGGTGGAGGTCCACCTGCGACTGAGTCACCACCAGGCGATGGCCTCCGAACTGACGGGGTTGGTCGCCGAACACCCACTGCGGGAACGACTCGTCGGGCAACTGATGGTCGCGCTGTACCGCGGCGGTAGGCAGGCAGACGCCCTCCGGGAATACCAGCATCTGGCCCACCGGCTCGCCGAGCTGGGGCTGACTCCCAGCCCGTACCTGGGGCAGCTGCAGGTGATGATCCTCCGCAACGACGCGGCCCTGGAGATCAGCTCCCAGTCGCCGGGGCATCCGCGAGCCCGGTCTGCCGTGGCGCCGTCGTCCCGGGTAGCGGCCCCGAATCCGGTCCCACTGCCCGCGGCGTGGCTTTCATCGACGCCGCCGGACCGCTCGGTTGACGGTGCGTCACCGTTCGAAGAACTGCTGCGCCGTACGCGTCAGGCGGCGCAGACGACCAGCCCCCGGGTGTTGCTACCAACCCTCGCCGCGCAGGTGCGCACTCTGCGAGGGCTCGCCGAGGTCAGCATGCTGGCCGAACGCGTGGAGATTTTTCACCTGGCCGCCCGGTACGCCGAGTTCACCGGTTGGATGGCGCAGGAGGCCGGCGATGACGCCGCCTGTCTGCAATGGACCCGTACCGCTGTCGCTCTTGCCGAGGCGTGCGGCGACAGGGATTTCGGCCGGCTGTTCGCAATCCGTCAGGCTGACATCGCCCTCTACGACGACGATCCGGCGCGCACCTTGACCGCTGTCGCACCGGTGGTGCGGGACGCGAACGCTTCGCCGCAACTCCGGCGGCTGGCGTTGGAACGGGTCGCTCAGGGCTCCGCCCTCATCGGTAGGTCGGACGACTTCCACGCGGCGGTGGTGGAGGTGAGGCGGGCGCACCGACAGTTGGCCGGCGGGACGCCCGTGTTCGGGTCGGGCAACATGCCGGATCCGGCGGCGATCGTGCAGGGGTGGGGGCTGGTCGATCTCGGGTCGTACCGGGAGGCGGCGCACATCCTCGACCGGGAGGTGCTCAGCATCAGCCCGGCGGCGAGCCGGGCCCGCGCCCGGTATGGCGTTCGCCGACTGCTCGCCCACGTCGGCGCCGGCCACCTCGATGCGGCCCTGGAACTCGCTCCGGACGTGCTGGACGGCATCGAACTGGTCGACTCGGCGACCATCCGCACCGACCTGCGCCGACTGCGTCGGCTGCTGGCCCGCTGGTACCAGGACCCCATGGTCGCACCGTTGACCGCCCGGCTCACCGAGGTCCTGACGCCGGCGGCACGAGCCGGCGCGTACGGCCTTGGACCGGCCGACGATTCCAGCCGACGGATCGGGTGAGCATGAGCGGCATCTTCGTTAACTACCGTCGCCACTTCCGCGAGGCCGGCGACGGCAGCGAACCCGCTCTGGTAGAGGCGCTCGCCGACCGGCTCCGGCGGCACTTCGGGGACACCGAGGTGTTCCTGGATGTGGAGTCCATCCCCGTCGGCGAGCGGTACCCCAACCAGCTCCGGGCCCGGCTGACCGACGCCGAGGTGCTGATCGCCATCATCGGTCCCGGCTGGCTGGCGGAGACCCGGCATCGGGCGACCTGGCCGGCGAAGGACTGGGTCCGCTGGGAGATCGCGGAGGCGTTGCGGCTGCCGGGCACGGTTGTCGTCCCCGTCCTGCTGGGCGAGACCCCTGTCCCGGTGGCGGATGACCTTCCGGCGGACATGCGCGACCTTCCAGCACGCCAGTCGCAGCGTATCCGGCACGGCACGTTCCGCCTCGACGTCACCCGGTTGATCGAGGCGTTGGAGGCACACGTCCATCCGACCTGGATTCCGCCCGAGGAGCCCGCGAAGACGTCCGGAGTATCCGGACGGCTGCTGAGGGTTCTCGCCGGCGCGGTCGGAACAGCGATCCTCGCCGCCCTCCCGTACTACTACTCACAAGCAAAAAGATCAGAGTCAGACCCACTTGGCGAGATCTTGCAGACCTACGCACTGGTGGTCCTCTTCGTCGCCCTGCTGCCTGTTGTCTTCTTGGCTGCAGCGATGCATCTGGCGGAACCCTGGAACAGGTTCGAACGCGCCCTCGTGGTAGCGAACCCGGCAGCCCTGCTGCTGGGGCAGGGCATGGCGATGACCTTCGTCCTGGGATTGATCCTTGGGGTGGTGGTGGCCCCCAACGCGACCGGGGAAAGCCTCAGCTTCGTGATCTCATATGTCCTGGTGTTCTTGGCCATTCCGATTGTTGGTGGCTACTACCTCATCCTTGAGCACGCCGCACGGCAGTGGCCGCCGGCTGTCCCGGCCCGCGGTGAGGCCGCCGGCGGCCGCGCCCTCCGGGTCATGGCACAGTACCGGGAACGTTCGGCCTCCCGATCCTTGCCGTTGTCCCGCCTGGAGCGCGATCAGACCGCGTGGGTGCACGGGCGCCTCGAGGAGGCGATGAACAGCCTGCGCGAGGAGACTCGGCGAGGCTGGGTCAACAAAATCAAGTCCATGGAAATCTTCTTCATCTTGCTCATCTCGCTTCAACTTCCGACCGTCACTCTCCCCGCCCTGTTGCTTCCGTGGGGACTCAATCGTCAGGGTGCGAGCCCGGTTTGGATCCTGGGCGGTGTCGTGGTGGCCGTTGTTGTCCCCATCCTCGGGCCGTTGGCGTGGGTGCTGTACGTGCGCATAGAACGACTGAGGAACGACCGGATCGCGGGGGAGATCGACTCGTTTCTGCGCGAGCTTGAGACCACGCTGGCCGCCGGTCATCAGTCGGTGGCCGTGGGTCCGCCCCCGCTGTCCACACAGGTTTTACCATGAGTAGAGCTGGCGCGAGCGCGACGGGTCACCACGCCACGACGCGATCGAGCGGGCGGTAGGCGGCAGGTGAACCCGCGACCGCCTGCCGAGGGTGACGTGCCGCCGACGCGCCGCGAGGCCGATCGGGCCGTCGACCCCGGGCCACAGGTTCCCGTCACACGCCGGGAGCACCCGGCCGGGTCCGGTGTGGCCGTACCGGTGACCGCCGGTCTGCTGCGGCTGCCCGACCGGGTGTCGGGCTGGTCGCTCATCGCGGCGTTGCCGGCGGGCGCGGAGGCCGACGTCTTCCTCCTGCGCGACGCGGCGGACGACGACTGGGTGTTGAAGATCTACCGGTCGGGGATCGTCATCGACGAGGACGCGGTCGACCGGCTGATCGGGCTGCGCAGCGAGAGGTTGGTGACGCCCATCGACTTCGGTGTCGCTGAGGGCCGGCGCTGGGAGCTGACCGAGTATCTACCGGCTGGCACTCTGGCGGACTTCATCGGTAAGGACCCCCGCCCGGTGCCGCCGGAACTGCTGCGGCACGTGGTCGCCGAGCTGACCGAGGCGCTCGGCGAACTGCACTCGGCGACCATCGTGCACGGCGACCTCAAACCGTCGAACATCATGGTCCGGAGCCTTCCTCCGGACCTCCGGCTGGCGCTGGCCGACTTCGGACTGAGCAGGTACCTCGGTCCAGCGTCGGTGCGATTCACCAGCCGCGGCGTGACGTTCGCCTATGCGGCGCCGGAGAGTTTCGCCGGCGCCTACTCCCCGGCGGGCGACTGGTGGGCCGTCGGTGTGGTGGTCCGGCAACTGGCCACCGGCCAATCCCCGTTCGAGGGTCTCGACGAGCGAATCATCCAGCACGAGGTGACGGTCCGGGGCGCATCCGTCGACGGCGTCGCGGACCACCGGCTGCGGCTTCTCTGCGAAGGGCTCCTGGTCAGCGACCCAGACCATCGGTGGGGCGAGGCGCAGGTCCGGCGGTGGCTGTCCGGTGGATCGCCCGAGGTGCACCGTCCGGCCTCGATGGCGCGTGCCACGCCGCTGATCCTGAAAGGGGTGCCCTACCGCACCCGCTCGCAGGTCGCACGCGCGATGGCGGCCCACTGGAGCGACGCGGTGGACATGTTCCTGCGACGCGTCGGCACGCGACGAGACCCAGGCGAGGGGTGGCGCGTGCTGCGCGCCTGGCTGGAGCAGTTCGACGACGATGTCGACGAACGGATTCGCCTGATCGACCAGGCGTTGACCCACCCGGATCACACTCCCGACGTGCGAATGGTGCATCTGCTGCGCTGGCTGGACCGGGGGCAACCGGCGACCTACCTGGGGCTGCGAGTGGGGTCGGAGCACCTTGCCGATGTAGCGGCTGTGGCGGCGCGGGAGCCGGAAGGCCGTGCGGCCACGGCGGTCCGTGACCTGTGGCGTTACTCGCTCCTGCCGGTGCTCGCCGACTTCGACGACGGCCAGGCCCTCGTGCAGGTGGACACACGCTGGCGGAGCTCGGCACAGGACCTCGACGCGCTCGCCGCCCGGGTCGATCTGCCACCACAGGCTTCGTCGATGCTGGCGGCGCGCCGAACCGAGCACCGGGCCGTCCTGCTCAGCGTCGCCGCCGATCCGGATCGGTTGCGACCGCTGCTGGACAGCGCGGTTCGGGACCGCGAAGAAGTCACCGAGCACCTGGACTGGTTCGAGGCACTGCCTCCGGTGACCGACGTGGCGAGCGCGCTGTGTGTGTTGACGGTCGTCCCCGTCGCCGTGCAGGAGTGCGCCGGCATCGTCGAGGCCCGTACCCGGGGACAGCGCGTTCTCGACGAGGAACTGAAGCAGCTCAAGGCTGGGCGGCCGAAGGCTCTGTTGTTCGCCGCGGCGGCCTCCGTGATCTGGGCGTTGGTCGTAGCCGCTCCGGTGTTCCTGCCCCATCTTTCTCCCGACCCACGTCTCGTGATCAGACACCTGTCGATCCCCGTCGCGGAATGGCTGGTGCCCACCCTGGCCGAGGTCGGCTTCGCGGTGCGGGCTGGATCCTTCTACCACCCGCGCTGGTCCGCGCTCGACCGGATGCGGTGGCTGGTTCGCCGCGTGCCCACCGGCTGGGCGACGCTTCGCAGGGGCGCCAACCGGGTCCGGGGCGGCGCTCCGCCGCTGCTGCTCGGTGCGCTGACGTTGGCCTGTTGCTGCGGCAGTCCGTTCCTCTGGTCCGCGGCACTACTGGCCGTCGCCATGCTCGCCCTCATCGGGCCGGTGGTGCATCTCGGCTGGACCGGCACCCGGATCTGGCGTTTCGGTCGGTTCCGGCGACAACGAAGCCGTGACTTGCTCGGCAGCGAACCGACTGAGCGGCGAAACGGGAGGGAAGCGGAATGAGCGCTGGCAGTGTGGTGGTGTTCCCGGTGGCGGCCGTGATCGGCACCGCAACCGTCGTCGGAATCCGCGCCACGGCGGCACTCGGCGAGCTACTCCAGGTAAGCCCAGCCGAGGCAGCCGCCCGCAACGCGCGGATCCGGGCACACACCACCGCACGGCGGCAGGCCCTCGCCGCCCAGGAGTCGCAGCGGGACCAGGCCGTCCACGCCTGGGAACTGCGATTTGAACGCCGGGCGGCCGCCCGGGTCGACGCGGCGTATGCGGCGTCCGCTCTCGCCCAGCAAGGACTGCCGGCGGAGCCCGCGCTGGCCGAGCCCGCCGTCTCGGCGCCCGAATCGGTCTGGGACGCCTGGTGCGACGACGTCGACCGGGTCCTGGAGGGAGGAGTGTTCAGGCGCGTCTCCGCCGCCCGGGCGGCCACCGCGGCACGGAGTCTCGCGGACCTGCTGCCACCGGTGTCCGCCGCGGCGTTGCGGACCGCGGCGGACGGGATTGGCGAGCCGGAGCCGCTGCCCAGCGGTGGTTCGGACCCCTCTGCCTCCGTGCTGCGCATCCTCGCGGGCCTGGACGCGATGGCCACCGCCGAGGGCCGCGCCAGAGCCGAGGCCGCCGCCGCTGACGTCTGGCGCCGGCCCGACGAGCGACGGCCGCGCCTGCGGCAGGTGCAGCTGCGGGTGCAGGAGGCCAACAAACTGGCGCGGGTACGTCGCTCGGATGCCGTCGTCGCGGCGGAACTGCTGGACGCGATGGAACCGTACGCGGCGCAGCAGGATCTTGACATCGGTGCCCTGGACCGGACCAGGGCGGGCCTCGTCGACGTGGTGTCCGGCCGGGCGGAGCTCAACGACCAATTGTTGGACGACGTTGAGCAACTGCGGTCGGAGATGGAGGAGCGAGCGTTGGCGATCGCGGTCCAGGACAGTGTGGCGGACGCGCTGACCGAGCTGGGCTACAGCGTCGGCACCGACTTCAGCGTCGGGCAACCCAGCACGGGCAGGCTCGCGGTGAGCAGACCCGACGACGCGGACCACCTGGTGCGTTTGAAAGTCGACGCGAGGGCACGCAGGATTCAGTCGATGGTCTACCGGACCGGATCCGGCGAGAACCCCCACGCCGACACGGCAGCCGAGCACCGCTGGTGCGCCGACCTGGAACAGGCACTGGCCACTCTCCGGGAGGCCGGCTTGCCGTGCGCGCACACCGAGCTGCGTCACCCGGGCGCCGAACCCACGCCCCGCACGGCGCCGCAGCAGCGCACCGAGCCCCGGCGCCGGCTCAGAAGCCGTGAGGCGGAGGGAGACGTACGGTGATCGACGACCTCGCGGGCTGGCCGGCGTTCGCCCGCGAACTGCACGCGACACTGCCGACCCAGTCGCAGTACGTGTTGTGGGGCAACGCCCACGATTCGTACCTCATCGACTCGCCCACCGGGGTGCGGCTGCTGTCCCTCACCGACGTGATACGTGAGCTGCTGGACCGGAGCGGCTACACGTTCGTACTCGATCATGATTTGATCGATTCCGGTGTCGTGCACCAGATCGGCAGGAGCGACGTGACGACTGCCACCCGTGCCCTCCTCGACGACGGGTATCGTCCCGGCGGCCCGACGCCCGACCTGGGCGCGCTGTTCGTCCAGCTCGCCGCGATCGCCCAGCCACGCACCAATGTGCGGGCGGCAGCCATCGTCCGAGCGGCGCACCTGCTGCGGCATCCGAGCGATCCGGACGACGCCGAGCGGCAGTTCCTGCGCCGCATGGAGAAGCTGTCCCGGTCGGCGCGGCCGGTCGCGGCCGAATCCGGTCGGACCCAGAGCCTGTACAACCCGATGATCTGGTTGGTGGAGAACGAGAGTGACCTGCCGGCCTGGCTGACCGCGGGCAAGGACCGGATCCGCGTGATCAGCCTGCCCCGACCGGACTACGGCGATCGGGAACGCTGCGCCCGCCGGCTGTTGCACGGCCAGATCCCCGACGCGACGTTGCACGAGCGGGCTCGCTCGTTTGCCGAGCAGTCCGAAGGACTCACCCTGCAGGGCATGATCGAAGTGACCAGGCTGGCACGCGATCGTGGGCTGAGCCCGGAGCAATGGCCCGACGCGACCCGAACGTTCAAGCTCGGGGTACTGGACAATCCCTGGCGTCGCGACTACCTGCACACCCGGATCCGAGACGGGGAACGGTCCCTGCCCCAGCGGATCATCGGCCAGCGCCAGGCCGTGACCAAGACCCTTGACATCCTCAAGCGCGCCGCTCTAGGCCTGTCCGGCGCGCATGCGGCACGGGCATCGTCACGCCCGCGCGGAGTCCTGTTCTTCGCCGGTCCGACCGGGGTGGGCAAGACCGAGTTGGCCAAGGCAGTGGCCCATGTGGTGTTCGGCGACGAGGCGGCCTACCTGCGGTTCGACATGAGCGAGTTCTCCGCCGAGCACGCCGGCGATCGGCTGATCGGCGCTCCGCCGGGCTACGTCGGTTTCGAAGCCGGCGGAGAACTCACGAACGCCGTGCGTCAGCAACCCTTTCGGGTGATCCTGTTCGACGAGATCGAGAAGAGCCATCCGCGCATCCTCGACAAGTTCCTGCAGATCCTCGAGGACGGCCGGCTCACCGACGGCCGCGGCGGTACTGCCCACTTCTCCGAATGCATCCTGATTTTCACCAGCAACCTCGGCATGTACGTCGACGACGGCACGGGCCAGTTGACGCAGACGGTTACGCCGGGCAGTCCCTACGACCAGGTCGAGGCGATTGTGCGGGCAGCGATCGAGGATCACTTCACCCGGGTACTCGGTCGCCCCGAGCTGCTCAACCGCCTCGGCGACAATGTCGTGGTGTTCGATTTCATCGGGCCGGAGGCGGCCGAACAGATCTTCGAACTCCAACTCGGCAACGTGCTCCGGCGCCTCAGCGAAGAACACCACGTGTCGGTCACGCTTGATCAGCCGGTCCATGCGCGCGTGCTCAGGGAGTGCACGCGCGACCTGGCCCGAGGCGGCCGGGGGATCGGCTCGGCCCTGGAGACGGCGCTCGTCAACCCGCTGGCCCGCGCCCTGTTCGACCGGCTGGCGGCACCGGCGGGCGACGCGCCGGCGTCCGGCGACACGACGTCGCTCGTCGTGACGGCCTGGCGGCGTCAGGCCGACGTCATCACCGTGGAGCTGTCATGACGACCATCGAGATCAGTCGCCTCCACCACCCGGTCACCACCCTGGGATACGGCAGGAGGGCCGGAATCTGGCTGCAAGGCTGCACCCTCGCCTGCGCCGGCTGCCTGGCCCGGGACACCTGGCCTCGCCGCCCCGACCGGTCGGTCCCCGTCGAGGAGGTGCTCGACTGGCTCAGGTCGCTTCCTCAAGGGATCGACGGTGTGACGATCTCCGGCGGCGAACCGCTCCAGCAGCCGGTTGCGCTCGCCGCGCTCCTGCGAGGATTAACCACCTGGCGGCACACCAGGCCGATCGACATCCTGCTCTACACGGGATACGGCTGGTCTCGTGCCGCACGGCTGCCAGAGCTGCGCGCAAGCTGCGACGCCGTGGTCGCGGGTAGGTACGTCGAGCGGCGTAACAACGGCGACACCCCACTGCGTGGCTCGGCGAACCAACGCCTCATCACCCTCAGCCCTCTGGGCCAGCAGCGATACGGCGAGACCGCTCAGCCCGTCCGGGCGGGCTTGCAGACCGGCGTACTCGACGGGCGGCTCTGGCTGGTCGGGATCCCACGGCCCGGCGAGCTCGATCAGATCGCCGATCATCTGCGGGCCCGCGGCATCGGCGTGGGGGAATCGACATGGAGCGGCTGATCTGCCGCGCCTGCGGCGCACCGGTCGGCTCCGGTGACATCGTGTGCGGGAACCCGGACTGCTATGCGAACCTCACCGCCGTCTCGGCGGTCATCGAGGCCGACAACCTCGTCACCCCGCAGCCGATTGATCCGCTCGCCGTGGACATCACCTGTCCGTCGTGCGAAACGGCGTGTCCGCCGGGGAGCCGGATGTGCCCGCACTGCCTCAGTGTGCTCGAAACCGTCCTGACGATCGCGTTGCTCGACCCGCCGTGGCAGACAGTGCTCGAGGCCGGAGCAACCCTGATCCTCGGTCGGGACCCCGGCTCGCCCGCGGCGGCCGCGCTGTCCAACCACGACGTTGTCTCGCGACGACACGCGGCTGTCACGACGGCGCTGGACGGGGCCGCGACGGTCACCGACCTGTACTCCACGAACGGTACCTGGCTGGACCAGCGGCGGCTTGAACCCGGCGTACGTCACCCACTTCGACCTGGGGCGACCCTGCGACTCGCATCGACCGCGACGTTTCAGGTCGAGTGACAACCCGAGCCAATCCTCTCCGGCGCAGCGGATACTCAACTTCCGGCCTACCGAACGGGGCGAGGGGAGGCTGAAGCGCATAGGTTGTCGACGAATCGATCGCACGGCTCGGAATGACCACCAAGCCCGTAATCTGGAATAAAATGCCATACCTCGACCTTCATCCCATGGGGCGATATAGAGGGTCCTGGATCTGTCTTCTGCCGCCATCATTTAGTAATCTCTTCTCGATCGGCCGACATCGATTCCTCGTCGTGGGCGAGTGGACGAAGTGCCGAATCGGAGGGAGGGGAGAATGAGTCTCCCGAGAAGATCAATTGTGGTGGGCGCCGTCGCGATGCTGGCACTCACCGCCGCCACGCCGGCCGTGGCAGCCGAACCGGAAGGCGACATCCGTGATGCCGGCGGTGCCACGGCTGTCACCGACAGTTACATCGTGGTGTTCAAGGAGAGCGCGGTGAGTCGGGCGCAGGTCGGCGCCACGGCCAGCAGGCTGGTTGGTCAGCACGGCGGAGCGGTCGCTCGGACCTACTCCACGGCGCTGCGCGGCTTCGAGATCACCGCCGGCGCCAAGGCGGCGGCCAGGATCGCCGCGCACCCCGATGTCGCGTACGTCGAGCAGAACCACACGGTCCACATCTCCGGGACACAGCTGAACCCCCCGTCCTGGGGCCTGGACCGCGTCGACCAGCGGAACCTGCCGCTCGACAGCTCGTACACCTATCCGAACACGGCGACCAACGTGCACGCGTACATCGTCGACACCGGCATCAACTTCGCCCACAACGACTTCGGTGGCCGGGCCACCTCCGGCTACGACGCTGTCGACGGCGGCTCGGCGGACGACTGCAACGGGCACGGCACGCACGTCGCCGGAACCGTCGGCGGCTCGTCGTACGGCCTGGCCAAGGGCGTGCAGTTGGTCGGCGTACGGGTGCTGAACTGCTCGGGCAGTGGCACCAACGCCGGTGTGATCGGTGGCATCGACTGGGTCACCGCGAACGCGATCAAGCCGGCCGTGGCGAACATGAGCCTCGGTGGTAGCGCCAACTCCTCGCTCGACACGGCCATCACCAACTCGATCAACTCCGGCGTCACGTACGCGGTCGCGGCCGGCAACGGCAACACCCTCGGCGTCCGGCAGAACGCCTGCAACTACTCCCCGGCGCGGGTGGCCTCCGCGATCACCGTAGGTGCGACGCAGAACAACGACGCGGCCGCGAGCTTCTCCAACTTCGGCACCTGCGTCGACATCCTGGCGCCGGGCGTCAACATCACCTCGGCCTGGTACAACGGCAACACCGCGACCAACACGATCAGCGGCACCTCGATGGCCTCGCCGCACGTCGCCGGCGCGGCGGCGCTGGCGCTGTCGGCGAACCCGTCCTGGACCCCGCAGCAGGTGCGGGACTACCTGGTCGGAAACTCGACCCCGAACGTGGTGACCAACGTCGGCACCGGCACCCCGAACCAGTTGCTCTACGTGGGCGGCGGCAGCACTCCACCGGCCGACGACTTCTCCGTCGGGGTGTCCCCAGCGGCCGGTTCGACCGCGCCGGGCGGCTCGGTCAGCGCCACCGTGAGTACCGCGACCACCAGCGGCTCGGCGCAGTCGGTGAGCCTGTCGGCGAGCGGGCTGCCGAGTGGTGCCACCGCCTCGTTCAGCCCCGCCACGGTGACCTCGGGCGGCTCGTCCACGCTCACCATCGCCACCTCGGCGAGCACCCCGGCTGGCACCTACGGCGTCACTGTCACCGGTGCCGGCACTGCGGGTACGCGCAGCGCCACGTACTCGTTGACAGTGACCGGCTCGGGTGGCGGCGGCTGCTCGGGCACCAACGGCACCGATGTGGCGGTACCGGACAGCAACACGCCGGTGACGAGCGGCATCGTCATCACCGGCTGTAACCGTAACGCCTCCTCGGCGTCCACCGTGGCGGTCGATATCGTGCACACCTTCCGCGGCGACCTGATCATCGATCTGGTGGCACCGGACGGTACGGCCTACCGGCTGAAGAACCAGAGCTTTTTGGACGGGGCCGACAACGTCAACGCCACCTATACCGCGAATCTCTCCACCGAGCCGGCGAACGGCACCTGGCTGCTCCGGGTGCGGGACGTCTTCTCCGGTGACACCGGCTATATCAACTCCTGGACCCTCACCGTCTGAGACGTGACGAAGGGCCCTTTCCGCTCCGATTTCCGGTAGCGGAAAGGGCCCTTCGCCGTAGGTCAATTGGTGTCGACGATCATTCCGGCAGCGATGGTGCGGTTGGTGGTTTCGTCGATCAGGATGAAACCGCCGGTGGTGCGGTTGCGCCGGTATTCGTCGGCGAGGAGCGGGACGGTGGTACGCATGCGGACCCGGCCGATTTCGTTGAGTCCGAGTTCGGTGGCAGCCTCGTCACGATGCAGCGAGTTCACCTCGAGTCGGTAGTGCAGCTCGCGGATCACGACTCGGGCGGTACGGGTGGTGTGCTTGATGGCGTACTTCGCGCCGGGACGCAGCGGGCTGGTCTCATCCATCCAGCAGATCATCGCCTCGATGTCCTGCGCGACCGCCGGGCCGTTGTTCGGCCGGCAGATCATGTCGCCCCGAGAGATGTCGATCTCGTCGGTCAACCGGACCGTGACCGACATCGGCGGATACGCCTCGGCGACCGGTCCGTCCGCGGTCTCGATCGCCGCGATCTTCGAGGTGAACCCGGAAGGGAGAACCAGAACGTCATCTCCCGGCTTGAGCACACCCGAGGCGACCTGGCCGGCGTAGCCGCGGTAGTCGGTGACCGTGGTCGACTGCGGGCGGATCACGTACTGCACCGGGAAGCGGACGTCGACCAGGTTGCGGTCGGAGGCGATGTGCACCCGCTCCAGGTGGTGCAGCAGTGACGGGCCCTCGTACCACGGGGTGTGCTCCGAGCGGGTCGCGATGTTGTCGCCCTGCAACGCCGAGACCGGGACGACGGCCAGGTCCGGCACCTCCAACTTCGCCGCGAACGCGGTGAACTCGTCGGCGATCCGCTCGTAGACCTCCTGCGACCAGTCGACCAGGTCCATCTTGTTCACACACAACACCAGGTGCGGCACCCGCAGCAGCGAGCAGAGGAACGCGTGCCGGCGGGACTGCTCCACCAAGCCCTTGCGCGCGTCCACCAGGATCAACGCCAGGTCGGCCGTGGAGGCGCCGGTGACCATGTTCCGGGTGTACTGGATGTGCCCCGGTGTGTCGGCGACGATGAACTTCCGCCGGGGGGTGGCGAAATACCGGTACGCCACGTCGATCGTGATGCCCTGCTCCCGCTCCGCCCGCAGGCCATCGGTCAGCAACGCCAGATTCGTGTACTCGTCGCCGTTGGCCGCGCTGGCCGCCTCCACGGCTGCCAACTGGTCCGTGAACAACGACTTGGTGTCGTAGAGCAACCGACCGATCAGCGTCGACTTGCCGTCGTCGACGCTGCCCGCCGTCGTGAACCGCAACAGGTCCATCGCCCGGCCCTCGGGCGCTGCGCCCTCGACCACCGCGACCTCGGTCGTGCCCATCAGAAGTAGCCTTCCCGCTTGCGGTCTTCCATCGCGGTCTCACTCACCCGGTCGTCACCCCGGGTCGCGCCCCGCTCGGTGATCCGGGTCGCGGCGACCTCCTCGATCACCAGGTCCACCGTGTCCGCCTCGGACAGCACCGCCGCCGTGCAGGAGGCGTCGCCGACGGTCCGGTACCGCACCCGCGCTTTGAACGGCTCCTCCGAGCCTCGGGGCACGATGAACTCGTTCACCGCGTAGAGCATTCCGTCGCGTTCGACGACCGTACGTTCGTGGGCGTAGTAGATCGACGGCAACGCCAGCCGTTCCTGGGCGATGTAGTGCCAGACGTCCAGCTCGGTCCAGTTCGACAACGGGAACACCCGGATCGACTCGCCCGGATGATGCCGCCCGTTGTACAACGACCACAGCTCCGGCCGCTGGTTCTTCGGATCCCACTGACCGAAGTCGTCCCGGAAGCTGAACATCCGCTCCTTGGCCCGGGCCTTCTCCTCGTCCCGCCGCGCCCCGCCGAACAACGCGTCGAACCGGTACTTCTCCACCGCCGCCAACAGGACCGGGGTCTGGATCCGGTTCCGCGTGCCGTCGGCGGATTCGCGGACCAGACCTGCCTCCAACGCCTCGGGTACGCTCGCCACCACCAACTGCAGGCCGAGTTCGGCGACCCGCTGGTTCCGGTAGTCCAACACCTCGTCGAAGTTGTGCCCGGTGTCGACGTGCATCACCGGGAACGGGATCCGGGCTGGCGCGAACGCCTTCTGGGCCAACCGGAGCATCACGATCGAATCCTTGCCGCCGGAGAAGAGCAGGACCGGGCGCCCCAGTTCGGCCACCACCTCGCGCATGACGAAGATGCTCTCTGCCTCGATCGCGTCCAGGTGCGACACCCGGTACGTCGCCGCGGGCGTCGTGTCGTATGTCGTCATCGCGGTATCACCCGGCTGCCGTGGCCGGTGCCGGAACGGGGGTCAGGTGTTGCCGCAGCGCGGCGAAGAGTGGGGCGGCCAGCTCCGGCCGGCAGACCACCAGGTCCGGCAGTCGGGGATCGGCCTCGTTGTAGCTCAACGCGGAACCATCGATGCGGGAGGCGTGCAGTCCCGTGGCCGTCGCCACCGCCACCGGCGCCGCCGAATCCCACTCGTACTGACCACCCGCGTGCACGTACGCGTCGACCTCACCGGTGATCACCGCGGCGATCTTCGCCCCGGCCGATCCCATCGGCACCAACTCGGCACCGACCTCGTCCGCCAACGTCGTCAAGAATGCCGGCGGCCGACTCCGACTCGCCGCCAACCGGATGGCCCGACCGCTGACCGTCGGCGGCCGGGTCGGGGGTGTCTCGGTGCCGAGGGTACGGAGCTGGGCCGGCAGGGCGATGGCGCCCGCGACGAGGCGGTGCTCCGTCGGCGCGTTCCGTTGCCAGAGTGCGACGTGCACCGCCCAGTCCGTCCGGCCCGGCTCGGAGAACTCGCGGGTCCCGTCCAACGGGTCGACGATCCACACCCGGTCGGCGCCCAGCCGCTCGGGCAAGGGGTCGGCCGTACCCGTTTCCCAGGCCTGCCGGGCGCCGTCGTCCTCCTCCGAGAGCACGGCGTCGGCGCTTCTGTGCCGTGCCAGTTCAACGCGCAGCAGTTGGTGCGATGCCCGATCACCCGCGCGCTCCAACGCGGCCGGGTCGTGGTGACCGTGCGTTGCGCGGACCTGCAGCAGCAGCCGGCCGGCCCGATCGGCCAACCAGGCGGCGAACGAGCCATCCGAGGCGGGGGCTGCTGACCTGGGGGGTTCCAGCACGTTCATCGACGAACACCTCCGATAGACGCGGTGACCGTGCCGTTCACTGGACGGCACGCCGACTGAAACTTCGGACGCTGGTGACCGTGACCATTGCGGCCACCCCGGTCAGGACCAGCAGACAGACCCACGCCGGTATGTGTGCGACGCCGGGCAACATGGCCCCGCGCACGCCCTCGGAGACGTAGGTCATCGGGTTGAGGGCGGTGACCGTCTGGAACCACGGCATCGAGGAGAGCCGCGGCCACGGATAGTGGATGCAACCGGTCCAGATGATCGGGGTGACGACCAGCGAGAACGTGATGTTGATCCGTTGGATGGGCAGGATCATCGCCAGCGTCATGCCGATGCCGCCGCCGATCCATCCGCCGAGCAGGATTGTCAGCAGGACCATCGGTAGCCGTCCGGGCTGCCACGGTGCCGAGCCGACCATCAGTGCGCCCAGTGGGTAGATGAGGGCTGCGGCGACGAGCCCGCGCAGCATCGCCACCACGAGCTTGCCGACCGCTACCAAATTCGTCGACAGCGGGGCGAGTAGCCGGTCCTCGATCTCCCGGGTGAAGCCGAACTCCTTGACCAGTGGCAGTGCGACGCTCTGCAGCGCGGTGGTGAGCGCGGCGAGCGCGACGATGCCGGGCAGGAACAGGTCGGCGAAGTTCCGGGCGACGATGCCCTGCCCGCCGAGCACCTTGACGAAGACGAAGAGCATGAACAGCGGGGTGAGGCCGACCTGGACCAGGATGACCCAGAGTTCCTTGGCGGTGACCAACAGGTCCCGGCGCAGAATGGCCAGGAAGGCCCGGTGGGCGCGGGGTCGCGCGGGTGCCGCCGTGGGGCTCGTTGCGGCAACCGGCGGGGTGTCGAGGTCCGTCACCGTGGGTCCCTTCCGGTCAGTCCGATGAAGACGTCCTCGAGGCTCGGCTCGGCGATGCGTACATCGGTGAGGGTTACCGACCGTGTGGTCAGGACGGTGAGTGCCGGTCCGAGCACGGTGGCGGGTTCGGCGGCGAGATGCAGCCGGATCCGGATGCGCTTACGCCCGACCGGGACGGGGGCCAGCGTGGCGACGGCCCGCTGCCGGGCCAGCGCGGTCAATGCGGCGGGCGTGCCCGCGCCGAATCCCGAGCCGCCGCCGAGGCCGAGGACGGAACGGAGATTGGCAGCCCCGGCCCCGGCCCCGGCGCCGGGCGGCGGCGCGTCGGCGAGCCGTTCACCCTTGCGTACGCCGGAGACCTCGGAGAGCACACTCAACAACTCGTCCGGTTCGTCGAGCGCGGCCAAGGTGACCGTCAGGTCGAGGATCGATCGTCCGGCGAGCCCTCTGACCAGGTTGCCCGGCGTGTCCGCGGTGAGCAGCCGACCGTGGTCGACGATGCCGACCCGGTCGACCAGAGCGGCGGCCGCGTTCATCTGGTGAGTGGTCAGTACGACCGTCACGCCGCGCTCGCGCATCTCGCGGATCCGGCTCCAGATCAGTCGGCGGGACTGCGGGTCGAGACCGTTGGTGGGCTCGTCGAGGAAGAGCACCGCTGGTTCGTGGATCAGCGCGCGGGCGATCATCAGCCGTTGCACCATGCCGCCCGAGTACGCCTCGATCCGTTTGTCCGCCCGATCCTTCAGGCCGAAACGGTCCAGGAGCTCATCGGCCCGCGCGTTCCGTACGGCGCGGCTGACGCCGTGGTACGCGGCGTGGTACAGCAGGTTCTGTCGTGGTGTCAGCGACCGGTCCAGATTGTTGTGCTGGGGTACGACGGCCAACTGGGCGCGGGCCGCGACCGGGTCGCCGACCACGTCGATCCCGCTGACGAGCGCCCGGCCCCCGGACGCCCGCAGCCGGGTGGTGAGGATGCCGATGGTGGTCGACTTGCCGGCGCCGTTGGGTCCCAGCAGCCCGAAGATCTCGCCGGGGGCCACTGTGAAGGACAGCCCGTCCACGGCTGCGTTCGTGCTCCCGGGATAGCGTTTGACGAGGTCGGCGACCTCGACCGCAGCCGGGCTGCCACCACTACTGGGCATCTGCTGCTCCCTCTCGTGAGCTGTCGGATCAGTGGCCGCCGGTGCGGGTCAGCCGCCGCTTCGGGGGTGTGCGTCGAAGAATCGCCAGATGGTCTCGGTCGCGTCCAGGGCGGTCGCGGGTGGATCCAGGCCGAGCAGGCGTTGCGCCTGCGGTCCGGGCCCGGCGGCGCCGGGCCACTGGTGGCCGGCGCCCTCGACGGTGACCAACTCGACCGCCCGTCCCCCGGGACAGGTGGCGACCGAGGTCCGGACCGGGCCCGAGGCGGTCGTCGCCGGGGCCCCGCATCCGTCGGTGGCACGCCACTGGCTGAGCAGATCGGGGATGGGCGGGCCGTCGATCTTGACCGGATTGCGTCCGGTCCCGTCGTTGTCCCGCTTGCCCGGACCACCGCCCAACGGCACTGTCTGGTCCGCCATCCCGTGAATGTGGATCACGGAGATCGGTGCCGGGGACGAGCACGGGCCGAGTTGGGTCGCCGCCACCGGCCCGATCGCGGCGAACAGCGTCGTGTCGCACGCCAGGCGGTAGGCGAGCATCCCGCCGTTGGAGATCCCGGTGGCGTAGATCCGGGTACGGTCCACCGGAAGCTGGTCGGCCACGGTGGCCACCAGTTGCTGGATGAAGGCCACGTCGTCCACGCCGTCCCGGGCCGGTGGTCCGCAGCAGTCCGGGCTGACCGCCCAGGAGCGGCTCATCCCGTCCGGGTAGGCCACGACAAAGCCCTCCCGGTCGGCCCGGGCGTTCCAGCCGTAGGAGGTTTCCGCCTGGGTACCGGTGCCGAGCGCGCCGTGCAGCATGACCACGAGCGGCGCCGGGGTCGACCCGGCGAGGTTGGTCGGCCGGTAGAGGCGGTAGCGGCGCTCCTGCCCGTCGACCACGAGGGTGTGCGTCGAGGAGCCGGTGGGCACGGTGGACACCGGTCCGGTCTCGTGCTGCTCCGGGTCGTCCCGGAACAGCCCGCAACCGGCCGACAGGGTGAGCGCTCCGACGAGCGACAGGACCGTGAGCAGGTGTCGCCGCCGACGGTACGGCCTCACACGAGGTGTCCAAGATATACCAATTTTCATCATAATCACACCCTGGCATATCAATGTTTAGGCTTTGTAAGCATCTGCGCCGATTTGTGTTTGGCGGGGTTGGCTCCGCCCGTTCCGCGACGTGCCGCCTGAGCGGAGCCAACCGGCTAACAGTGCTGCACACTGAGTCGGATCAGTTCCCAGCCGCCCTCGGGAACGTCATCGTCCGGGTCCGTACGCAGGTTCATCGGATTGGCCATGCCCAGGTAGAGGGTCGACCCGTCGGCGATCATGTTGCGGATCCCGTAGTTCAGGTAGTTGCCGAGCCCACTGTTGTCCACCACCGTGGCCGGCCTGCTGGTCGAGTCGAAGACGAACAGGTCGCCGCCGTAGACCGGGGCCGGCGGAGGGTCGTCGGCCAACACCGAGGCCTCGCCGAACTCGGCCGCGGCGGGGCCGGTGACACCCAACAGCCGGGCGGTGTCCTGGCCCAGGTCCTTGGAGATGTAACTCCAGTCCATGGTGCCCACGTAAAGTTTCCCGCCCGCCACCGCCATCTTCCAGGTGTAGTTGTTGTAGGGGTTGCCCATGCCCGACGGGCCGTACAACGGGGTGTATCCGGTCGAGGCGGCGGCCCAGAGGCCCCGGCCGTCGTTGCCCGCCGGGTCGTAGGCGGGCAACTGGGATGCGCCGTACAACAGGTCCACCCGTTGATGACGGTCGCCGAAGCTCTTACCTCGGAAGATGCTGATGGCCCGCTGCGTGCTGCGTACGGTGGCGCGCAGCGCGGCCTCGTCCGCCGGTGGGTAGGTCGCGATGTGCACGGTGGTCGCCTTCATGGGCACGTGCATCGTGCCCCAGTAGAGATAGCCGTTGAAGGAGGCGAGCCCACCCAGGGCGTAGGTGCGGGCGACGACCGGATCGGGCTCGTACCCCTCGACCGACCAGACCTGGGTCCAGTGGTCGGCGTCGGCCGGCGTGAGGCCGCGTTCCCCCTGCGACAGCTTCGGGCTCATCCACACCCCGGCGACCCCGGACTGCGGCTCGTCGGTCGTGCCGGGCACGGCCGCTGCCAGCGCGTCGTCACCGGAGCCCGTCCAGGTCGTCACGAAGATCCGCCCGTCGTGCACGGTGAGATCCGCCGCCTGGGCCGGCAGGTTCGCGACCTCGACGAAACTGAACGGGTTGCTCCGGGAGCCGGTCCAGCGCAGCACGTGCCCCCGGTTGCCGCCATTCGCGCCCACTCCGACACCCGCGTAGAGCGCGCCGTCGGCCACCACGAAGTGGCGGATGTTGCCGTACGCCGGCAGGTTGACCGAGCCGAGGAAGGCGCCGGTGCCGGTGTCGAAGGCGAACAGGTTGATGCTCTCGCCCAGGGCGGGCCCACCCAGGAACGCCACCCCCTGATGGGTGCCGGCCGCCCGGATTCCGGCGGTCGTGCTCAGCCGGTTGGCGTCGGTGGTGGAGGCGTTCTTCACCGCGTCGGTCTTCTCCGTCAACCGACCCGAACGTTTGTCGTACGTGTACAAGCGGGGCGGGCGATGGTCGCCCAGGGTGGCGGGCAGGGTCGGGTTACGCTTGGCGATCTGGCTCTCGCCGTACTCGCACACCCAGTCGTCGTTCAGGTTCGGGGTCGTGTTGCGCAGGTTGCGCCCGCTGGTCATGCAGTTGACGTTCGCTCCGGTGCCGAACCACAGGCTCTGCGCGGTCTGGGTCATGCCCCACAGGTAGGACTGGTTCACCTTCGGCTGGCCGGTAGCGCAGGGAGGACCGGGTGGATAGGCCACGCCGACACCGGCGAAGCACTCGTCCGGGGTGCCCTTCCCGATCAGCGTCCGCTCGTATTTCGGCTGATGTCCGGCCGTACCCGGCGCATCCGCCCCGATCGGATTGGCGGCGGCTGATGCCGGCGCCGCGAGGACGTACAGCAGTCCCAGTACGGCGGCCGCGGCGAGCGGTCGCCGGCCCGACACCCGGAGTGGTTTCACGAATGGTTCCTCTCGTTCGACGGAGTCCTGACGGTCGGTGGGGCACGATCGCGGGTCAGGCCGCGGCGACCTCGCGGGACCGGGCGGGGCTGACCACCCGGCCGGCGACCCGCCGTGCCCAGTCCTCCCAGTTCTCGAATTCCAGGAACCGGGCCAGCAGGCCGAGCTGCCCGATCGGGTCGGCGACCAGGTCCTCGTAGCTCATCCGGTGCAGGTGGCGCGGAGGCAGGTCGGTGAGCGCCTGCTCGGCCTGGCTGGTCAGGAACGCGCTCAGACCGAGGTAGCGGCGCAGGTCCTGGCCCCGATCCCGGAGCAGGTCGGCGCTGAGCCGGTCCGGCAGGTAACGCTCCAGGTCCTCGGGCACCGACTGGCCGGGCTCGATCCGGAACGGATCCAGCCCGCACCGGCCGAGGAACTCCACCCGCAGCTGAATGAGCTGGAACGACGAGTGCCGGCTCATCGAGCGGGCGGTCGCCTCCCGGTCGCGGGTCAGATACACCACCTTCGCCTCGGGAAATGCCCGCAGGAGGTACGGAGCGACGTGACTGGACCCGCCGGAACGCTCGACCCAGCGCCGCTTGCCGGTCACCACCGCCAGCAGGTCGAGGAACATCCGGTGGTGGTCGCTGACCGACTGCGTCGGGAAGTCCGGCACCCGCTCGGCGAGCTGATCGAAGAGGCGGTCCGGGTCGGGGGTCAGCTTCGACAGGGTGATGGCGAGGATCCGCGGCAGCTCGGTCATCCGGTCGGCCCACCTCCCGGTCGCGGGATAGCGCACCTCCTTCGGCGGCAACCCGATCCGGAAGAGAGTGGCGAGTTCCGCCTTGGGGCTGCTCAGCACCGCCCAGTACGCGGCCCCGGTCAGGACCTCGGAACTGCGTGCCCAGGGTGCGACGGACATGAAGAACTCCTGCGCCGAGAGCGTCTCGGGCTGCTCCGCGATCAGGTCCGAGAGCAGCGTCGAGCCGCACCGGCCGTTGCTGATGATGATCGACCTGCCGGGGACCGGGGTGTCCATCCGAGGACCTCCTGCACGTTGGGTTGTCACGGGGCGGTGGCCACCTCGGCCACCTCGACGGAGCACTCCTCGCGGAGCCAGGCCAAAACGAGTCGGCGGACCGCCTCCGGCCGGTCGACCAGGACTGTGTGTTTTTCGCCGGGTAGGACCACGGTCCGCGTCTGCGGTAGCAGCCGGACCACAGCCGGTGCCAGCTCGACCACCGCGGAGTTCGCGCCGTAGAGGCAGAGCACCGGTACGCCGATCGCGCTGATCTGCGCGGCACTGGGCAGCGCACTCGCCGGTAGGTCCCGGGCCAGCGTGGTCGCCACGAGCATCTCGCCGGTGGCCCGGGCCCGCCGGGCCACCCGTTCCCCCCGACCGGCGCTGATCTGCGCCAGCGCCTCCGGCCGGGGCAGGAGGTCGGCGGCCCGACCCAGCCGGCGGGCTACCCGGGCCATCCACGCCGGGCTCGGCGGCGAGGATTCGATCGCCGCGATCGAGGCGACCCGGTCCGGGTGGCGGGCGGCGTAGGCGAATGCGATCGTGCCACCGAACGAGTTGCCGAGCAGGTGCACCGGACCGGTGACGTCGAGTGCGGTCAGCATCGCCGACAGGTCGTCGACGAAGTCGTCGAGGGTGTAGCCGGTGGGTGGGCGCTCGCTGTGGCCGTGCCCCCGCAGGTCGTACATCAACACCCGCAGCCCGGCGTCGGCCAACGGTTTGGCGAGGGTGAAGTACCAGCTCGCGAGGCTGTCGGAGGCCATACCGTGGATCATCACGAGGGTGGCCGGCCCAGCACCCCGGTCAGCGTCGACCTCGCCCGGCTCTCCGGCCGATGGTTCGAGGTGTTCGACGTGCACCTCGATCCCGTTGGCCCGGATCATCGTCACGAGTGGACCGCCTCGACGACGGTGGGGCTCGCGTCGAGGGAGCGTGCGATGTGCTCGACCAGCTGCCCGACCCGCAGCTCACCCACGGTCTCCAGATCCAGTTTCGCGACGAAGTGCGCGAAGTTGACGGTGTTGCCGTACCGGGCCTGCAACCGGCCGGCGAGGGAGACGACATCGATGCTCTCCATGCCGAGATCGTCTTGGAAGGTGGTGTCCATGGTGATGGGTTCATCGGCGGCGAAGTCGCCGAGGACCGCATGAATGATCTCGGTGAGCTCGGCGAGGATGTCGGCGTGTGAAGCGGCCATGGGAGGTACTCCTTCGAATGGTCGGGAGTGGATACCGGTCACGGCTGATCGGTCCCGGTCCGCGGGCCCCAGGTCCAGGCGACCACGTACCGTCGAGGCGGTAGGTCTTCGGGATTTCCGACCTCGCGGTGCTGGACCGGGTAGCTCCGGTCGTCGACGTGCATAGTCAGCACCGTGTCCGTGGCGTCGGTCACGACGAACCGGCGCGGGCGGCCGTCGAGTCCGGTCCCCTCCGCCTTGCCGACGGCCTCCTTGGCGGCCCAGAACCGGGTGAACCACCGCCGCCGGTCCTCGGCGTCGCCGCCGAGCGAGTCCAACAGGGCGGTCTCCCCGTCGGTCAGGGCGAAGCGCAGGGTGCTCTCGGGATGGTCGGTGATCTCGGCGACGTCGATGCCGACGCCAGGCACGTCGGGTGGCGACGCCGGCCCGCGGGGTTTCGCGATCGCGACGCCGAGCTCCGCGCAGTGCGCCAGCGAGACATCGCACTCGCGCAGGTCACGGCCCGGACGTCCGTGCACCCGGGGTCGCCCGTCCGGATCGTTGCCGACCGTCAGCTCGATGGGGTAGATGTCGCGGTGCCCGTCCTCCCACAACCGGAACCGGACGGCGTCCTTCACCGCGATCCGGCCCAACAGCCACTGTTTGCGGGTTCTGGCGGGCTGCCGCTCGTAGTCCTCGTACGCGGCCGAACCCAGGATGCCGCGCGCGGCCATGCCCTGGGTGACCAGGTCGGTCCAGCAGTCGAAGGCCATCGTCCAGCCCTCGGGTTGGATGAGCGACATCGGATGCCGCTCGGGGAACCGTTCCGCTGGCCGCGCCTGCGGATGGCTGTCGAAGCGCCGGTCCACCGCGCCCTCGATCTGTGCCCACACCCGGTCGTCGACCACCAGTTGGGTGTCCGCGACGAGTTGCGCGTCGTCGATCGAGCGCACCCGGGCGACACACTCGAAGTCCGTACCGGGTGCCGGCGGGGGGCCGAAGTAGCGGATGTGACCCAGGCCCACGGGCAACGCGACGGTACGGAACGGCCGTGTGGTGATGAGCCAGTTGCCGATCAGCTGTAGCGCGTTGTCCAGCAGGGCGCCCGGCGGCACGGGTGCGCGGACCACCCCCCGTACGTGCATGTCACCGAGGGCGTGCACGGCGGTGATGCCCTGGAACTGGGGGCCGTGGAACATCAGCCGCTCGGCGTACATCTCCTCGGCGCTGATCCGGGGCGGCCGCTCGGTCGCGGGATCGTGCCGCCACACCTCGGGCGGGTCCGCCGGATAGTCCGGGGCGAGTTCCACGGTCGAGCGGGCGTACGGGCCGAAGGTGACCGAGACCAGGCCGTCACCGGTCGGCTTCACCACGATCTCGACGTCCTGGCCCGGCTCGGCTATCAGCCAACGGTTGAACCGGGCGTCGCGTACGGCCACCGCCCGCAGGCCCGGCATGGCCTGCTCCGCCGCGTCGACCATGTGCTGGACCAGGGTGGTGGCCGGCACCACCGGCCACCGGTCCTCCACCTTCGGCCAGTCCGGTGGCTGGACGAAGAAGCAGTGATCTCTCAGGTACGGCATGTTCTCGACGGAGACCCGCAACGTGATCCGCCGCGTACCCGGGTCGCCGTTGCTCGCTCTGGTGCTGACCGCCCTGCCGGTGTCGACCCCGTTGGCCGAACCGACGCCGTTGCCCGCGTTGCCGTTGCCACGGCCCCCGGGAGCGGCTGTTCGGGAGGATTCGGCAGGCGGGGCGACCGGGGATTGCCCGACACCCGGGCGAGGCGGAGCCGGTCGGGCGGCCGCGTCCATAACGTTCACCGCGTCCCGAGCCGTGTCCTGCAACAGCGCGGCGAGTTCCGCGGCCGCGCTGGACCGTCCGGTCAACCTGTGCAGGGCGGCAAGTGCCGCCGCCGGGTTGGTGCCGCTACCCGCCGGCTCCGGCTGGCGCCCCGCCCCGACCGTCGGCGAGGCGCCGATCGGAGCGGCCGCAGCGTGATTCGGCGGACCCGCGGACAGGTGGCTCGGCTGGGTGCCACCCGCCGACACGCCGAGCAGACCGGCGGCGCCCGCCCCGAGCCGGACCAGGGGGCCACCGAGATCCAGCGGAATCGACGGGCCACGGCGTACCGGTTTCGCGGGCGCCTTCGCCAACGGTGGATCGAGCGCGGTCAGGTTCGGGCTGCCGCCCTCCACCCAGATCGCGGTGGCGACCCGGCGGAGCTGGTCCAGCCCGCTGCGGTGCTTCACGTTGACCGGCATCGCGAGATGCTCACGTCCGCGCAGGTTGTCGCTGATCAGCGAGGCCAGCTGTCCCGCACCGACCTGGAGGAAGACCCGTACTCCGGCGTCGTACATCGCCGCCACGGTCTGACGGAACCAGACCGGCTCCATCATGTGCCGGACGAAGAGGGCATTGACCTGCGCCTCGTCAGTGGGGAACGGTGCCGCCAGGGTCGCCGACCAGACCGGTATCCGGGTCGGGTGTACCTCCCACCGGCGCAGCGCCGCGCCGATCGACTGCAGGCCGTCGACGAACACGGGAGTGTGGAAGGCCGACCGGAACGGCAGCTTCTGACACAGCACGTTCTCCGTACGCAGGGCCTCGACGAGCCGGTCCACCTGGGGTTCGGGGCCGTTCACCACTGACTGCCCCGGGGCGTTGTCGTGGGAGAGCACCACCCCCGGGAAGTCACCCAGCATCGGGGTGACCCGGTCCGCGCCAGCTCCCACGGCGGCGAAGACGTATCCGGACACCTCGACCGAGTCGGCGTGGAACAGTTCCAGGAATTCGTCCATCGCCGCCGTGCTGATCTGCCCAGTGGTCGCCGCGGCGGTCCACTCGCCGATGCTGTGTCCGGCGACCGCGTCCGGTAGCACGCCGATGTGGCGCAGCGCCTGGTCGAGGATCTTGCCCACCTCGATCAGCCCGGCACCGTGCCGGCCCAGGTCGGCGGCGGACCACTGCCGGTCCGGTAGTCCGAGGTGCGCGGCGATGTCTGCGGTCCGGGGCGCGAACTCCGCCTCCAGGCCGGGGAAGACGAAGGCGAGGCGCCCGGTGCCGGAGGCCAGCAGCGGTGACGGGCTGAACCAGATGTCCCGTCCGCCCCGCCATGCCTGACCGCGGGCCACCGTCTTGCGGGCGACTGCCAACAGCTTGTCGGTCGGGCTGACGATGCCGAGTCGGCACGCTTCGGCCCCGTTGGCGGGCCGGTTGCTCCGGGCCCGTTCGACGCCGAGGGCCCGCACCTCGTGGTCGCTGCGGGACAGCAGACTGGCCAACCGGGCGGGGTCCGGCGCGGCGAGCCAGAGCACCTGGTCCGGCTCGGTCACCGCAACCGCCACGCTGGCCGTGCCTCCGCCGACATCCGCTCCATTCGCCGCCGACGGCTGCCCGCCGGTCGGACGCTTCCCTCCACCTGCGGGTTCGGGCGCCTGCTCGATGATGACGTGTGCGTTGATGCCGCCGAAGCCGAAGGCGTTCACCCCGGCACGCCGCGGCCCGTCGCTCTCCCACGGGCGGGCGGTGGGGATCGGGGCGAACCGGGTCGCGGCCATCTCCGCGCGGGGATCGTCGCAGTGCAGCGTGGGCGGCAGCACTCCCCGGTACACCGCGAGCGTCGCCTTGATCAGTCCAGCGATGCCGGCGGCGGGCATGGTGTGCCCGATCATCGACTTGACCGATCCGATCACCGGGCGTGGCCCGTCGCCCGAATGGGGTCCGAAGACCTCGGCCACCGAGACCAGTTCGGCCGCGTCGCCGGTGGGTGTGCCGGTGCCGTGCGCCTCCAGCAACCCCAGCGCGTCCGGCGCGGTCGGGTCCAGCCCCGCCGCTTCCCAGGCCCGCCGGATGGCCAGCACCTGTCCGGAGGAGGCCGGGTTGAACATGCTCGCCGAGCGGCCGTCGCTGGACATCCCGCTGCCCCGGATGACGGAGTACACCCGGTCGCCGTCCCGGACAGCGTCGGACCACCGCTTGAGTACGACCACACCCGTGCCCTCGCCGATCAGCAGGCCGTCGGACTCCCGGTGGAACGGCCGGCTCTCCCCGCGCCTGGACAGCGCCCGCAACTGGTTGAACACCGACCAGAAGCTGATGTCGTGAACGTGGTGCACACCACCGGCCAGGACGGCGTCCAACCGTCCGCTGGTCAGCTCGGTGATCGCCTGGTCGACCGCGATCAGCGACGAGGCGCAGGCCGCGTCCAGGGTGTACGCCGGACCGCGCAGGTTGAGCCGGTTGGCCACCCGGGACGCGGCCAGGTTCGGCACCAGACCGATCGTCCCCTCCGGCTGGTACGGGCCGAGCCGCTCGTCGAACTTCTCGCGTACCAGGTCGAGCCGGCTCTGGTCCAGCTCCGGAATCAGCTCCCGCAACACCTGGATGACCTGGCTCGACATCCGCACCCGTTGGGCGTAGCGGGCCTGAGCCGGACTGAGGATGCCGCCCCGCCCGAGGATCACACCGACCCGGTCGCCGCCGGGCAGTCGGTCCGCGCCGCCGGCATCATCAATCGCGGCGGCGGCCACGTTCAGAGCGATGAGCTGGTCCGGCTCGATCTCCGCGACCGAGGCGGGCATGATGCCGAACCGCAGCGGCTCGAAGGTCGCGAACTCGTCGACGAACCCGCCGCGCCGGCAGTACATCCGGTCCGGCCGGTGGGCCTGCTCCGGGTCGTAGAACTCCTCGTCCCACCGGTGCGCCGGCACGTCGGTGATCGCGTCCACCCCGTCGACGAGATTCCGCCAGTAGCTCTCCAGGTTGCCGGCGCCGGGCATCACCGCCGCCATCCCGACGATCGCGATCGGGTCGCTCCGATCGGTACTCCTGTTCATTTTCGGCCTCTCGCTCCACCGTCGATGGGCGTACCGGGTGTGCGGCGCGGGTGCCGCCGCATCCGCTGGACGATCACCAGCCGGAGGCGGTGTAGACCACGGAATTGATCTTCGGGTCGCCCCACGCCAACTCGCTCAGCAGGCTGAAGGCACCCGCTTCGGGGTCGATCAGATCGATGCCGCGGCGCGCGTACTCCCGACTCAGCTCGTCGCTGACCATCCCGCCGTGCCCGGCACCAGGTGCCCACGGGCCCCAGTGCACGGTCAGACAGCGGTTGCCGGTGCTGGCCGCCCAGCGGGTGCCGATCGCGTCGACCGCGTCGTTCGCCGCGGCGTAGTCACTCTGACCTCGATTGCCGTATGCCGCGGCGATGCTGCCGAACAGCACCACGAACCGAGGCGGGGAGTTCAGCTCGTCCAGGCCGGCCAGTACGGAACGGGCGCCGTCGACCTTGGTGCCGAACACCCGGGCGAATGATTGTGGGTCCTTCTGCGCGATCAGCTTGTCCTCGATCACGCCGGCCGCGTACACCACGCCGTCGACCCGACCGTGCGTACGCTCGGTCTCCAGCAGTAGGCGGCGGATCGCCGACGCGTCCCGCACGTCGAGGGCGTGGTAGCGCACCTCGCTGCCCAGTTCCCGCAGTTCGGCGAGGGTCGTCCCGACCTCGCGGGCGGCCAGGATCGCCTGTGCGGTGTGTTCGATCTGCGCCGGTGACCGCAGACCCCGGCCGGCGAGCGCGGCACGCAATGACGCCTTGTCCCGGGCCGACACCAGGTCCGGATCCTCCGGCTCGGTCGGCAGCGGTGTGCGGCCGACCAGTTCGATCCGGCAGCGGCTCGCCATGGCCAGCGCGCGGGCGAACCAGGGCGTGATCCCGCGAGCCCCGCCGACCAGCACCACCACCGAATCCCGGTTGAGGCCGATCGCGGCGGCCTCGGAGGCACCGTCACCGGCCGGCCCGGCACCGCTGGTCGCCACCGCGCCCAGCGCCACCGGTGTGAGGGAGACGGCTGTCCGCTCGGTCTCGCGCCGCACGACGGCCGGGGTTTCCCCGGGGACCAGCAGCTCGTCGATCAGGTGTCGGGCGATCTGCTGCGGGTCGGCAGCACCGTCGACCTGAACGTACCTGGCCGCGACCTGCGGGTATTCCCGGGAAATGGTACGGAACAGGCCGGCCAGGCCGTCGCTACGCTCCGTACCGCCGACCGGTCCGGCCGCGAGCAGCCAGCGGGGTCCGGCGGCGAGCGCCTGCTTGAGGAACGGGAAAATGTCGGGCAGCAGGGGTGCTCCGGCGCCGTCCAGACCGTCCAGCAGGATCAGCCCGTCGAAGCCGGCGAGCTGGTCGGCCTGCCTCTCGTCCACCACACCCGTCTGCCCGGCCGCGCCCTGCTCCTGAAGCAGTTCGGCGAGGTACGGCAGCGCCGGGCTGGCGCCGGTGATGAGGAAACGTGTTCCGGCGAGCACGTCGGCCGGCTGCCCGGCCAGGGGAGCGCCGGTGTCCTCGCCGGGAGGTCCCGCGACCACCGTCGCCAGGGGCAGAAGCCGCTTCGGGGTGATCCCGGCCGGACCGCTGGCGGTGACCGACACGGTGGGGACCGGCGCGGGTGCGATGGCCGGGCGCATGGTGGCCAGGGCCGAGGGCGCTCCTACGGGTGGTGCCACCATCGGTGTGGGTGCGGTGAGGGCGCGTGGCGCGGGCGGCGGGGCCACTGTGCCGTTACGCGGCGACGGTGCCGCCGCGGTCACCCCCTGCGTTTTCTGGTTGAGCCAGTCGACCATGGTGCGTACGGTGCGGGCCTTGACGAGGTCTTCGAGTTCGGCTTCGTCGCCGTCGACGGCGAGGCCGAGTCGTGCGGCGACCTCGCCGGCGACTTCGGCGCGTTTGATGGAGTCGATGCTGAGGTCGGCTTCGAGGTCGAGGTCGAGTTCGATCAGGTCCACCGGGTAGCCGGTGCGTTCGCTGATCACGTCGAGGATCGCGGTCTGGAAGTTGGGACGGGTCAATACCGCGGTGCCGGTCGCGACCAGGGCGGTGGAGTGCGCCGTCCCGTTCGCCGGGCCGAGTACGGAGGTCGCGTGGATCACGGTCGTACCCGTCGTCGACCGCATCTTCTGGTCGAGCCAGTCGACCATGGTGCGTACGGTGCGGGCCTTGACGAGGTCTTCGAGTTCGGCTTCGTCGCCGTCGACGGCGAG
>NZ_JBNCKS010000051.1:38514-48493 GCF_049841635.1 Micromonospora sp. DT44
CGTGCGGCGACCTCGCCGGCGACTTCGGCGCGTTTGATGGAGTCGATGCTGAGGTCGGCTTCGAGGTCGAGGTCGAGCTCGATCAGGTCCACCGGGTAGCCGGTGCGTTCGCTGATCACGTCGAGGATCGCGGTCTGGAATTCAGGACCGGAGGCTGCGACCGCCACAGCTGCCACCTCGACCCCGCCCGTCGGTGCGGCCGGGGGAGCGGCCACCACCGCCGTCGCCGTCGCGACCGGGGCGATCTCGGTCCCGTGACCCGGCAGTACCACCGGCGGGTACGCCTGCGAGGGCTGCCACACGAGTCGCCCACCCGCGCCGTCGCCGAAGTACGCGAGCATCACGTCCCGCTGCGAGGCGATCATGTCCCGGCTGGTGCGGAGGAACTCGCTCAGCAACTCGTCGCGGCTGTCCCGACCACTGAAGGCGGTCCCGTTCGAAGCGGTCATCGACAACTCCTTGATCCGTCGTGGGGGCGTCATTCCGCCGGGCAGGCTGTTCCCGGACTGATCTCGTACGAGCTGGCCGTCCACGGTCCAGAACGGACGCTGGCCCGTCTTGACCGCTCCGAGGTCCGCCGTGTCGCGGCCCTGGAACAACCAGCCGGTCCGAACCGGGACGCCGGCACAGGCCAGTTGCGCGATGGTGACGAGGAAGCCGCGCAGCCCCTCGTCGGGGCGGGGCTCGGTGGCGACCGCCAGGTGCGGCCGGTCGCCGAGGATGGCCCGGACCAGCTTGGTGAGGACCTGACCGGGGCCGGCCTCCACGAAGGTCCGAGCGCCGCTGGCGTACATCGCCTCGATCTGTTCGACGAAACGCACGGGCGCGCCGATCTGCGCGGCGAGCCGCTCACGTACCCGGTCGGCGTCCCCGTCGTACGGCGCGGCCGTGTGGTTCGACCAGACCTGGATGGCCGGCTCCCGTACCGTGCTGGACGCCAGCGCCTCGGCGAAACGTGTGGTGCCGCCGGCCACCACCGGGCTGTGGAACGCGCACGCGACGGAGAGCTGACGGGCCGCCAGCCCGCCCTCGCGCAGCGCCGCGACCGCCGACCCGACCGCGGGAGTCGGCCCGGAGATCACGACCTGCGTCGGCGTGTTCCGGTTGGCCAGCACGACGTCGCCGGCCAGCCCCGATGCGGTGAGCACCCGGCTCACCTGCTCGGCGGTGCCGGTGACCGCCGCCATGGTGCCCGGATCGTCGCCGGTGGCGGCGAGGATCGCATCGGCCCGTTGCCGGCTCAGCGCGAGCAGGGTCTCGGGGTCGAAGGCGTCGGCTACGCAGAGCGCGACGAGCTCCCCGTAGCTGTGTCCGCCGGTCAGGTCCGGCCGGACGCCGAGCCGACGTAGCAGGTGGTCGACCGCGAGGCCGCCGATGCCCAGGACGGGTTGGGCGACCCGGGTGTCGCGTACCCGGTCCTCCTGCTCGCGCGCCGTCTCCGGGTCGAACGCCGACGGCGGGAAGAGGAGGTCCGCCCACTCGGCGCCGAGACGCAGGTAGTGCCGCAGCTCGGGAAACGCGACGAACAGCTCGGCGAGCGCACCCGGCCGCTGGCTGCCCTGGCCGGGGAAGAGGTAGGCCACCTTGCCCGGCTCCGGGTCGTCCGACGGTTGGACCAGCCCGCGTGCCGGGTCGTGCTCGCCAGCGACGGCCCGGCCCAACAGCTCGGCGAGTTCGTTCCGGTTACGAGCGACGATGGCGACCTGGACCGGGCCGGCCCGGTGGTCGGCCTCGTCGGCCAGCGACGCGGCCAGGTCACGCAACGACCACGGTCGGCCCAGCTCGTCGCGGTTCGACAGCATCTCCAGCAGCCGCCGTACCCGCAGATGTGCCGCGGGCCGATCGGCGCCGCGGAAGCAGAACAGCTCCGCGGGCCAGGACTGCCGGGTGTGCCGTGGCTCCGGGCTGTTCGCATACGCGCTGAGCACGGTGTGGAAGTTCGTCCCGCCGAACCCGAACGCGCTCACCCCGGCCAGCCGCTCGGCCGCCGGCGCGATCCACGGGCGAACGCCGGTGTAGAACGCGAAGGGGCTGCGGGCCGGATTCCACGCGGGGTTGGGGCGGGTCAGGTGGATCGTGGGTGGCTTGACTCCGGTGTAGAGCGCGAGGCTCGCCTTGATCACGCCGGCCAGGCCGGCCGCGCACTTGGTGTGCCCGATCTGCGACTTCACCGAGCCCAGCGTGCAACTACCGGGCTCCGCGCCGGCCTCGTCGAAGAACCGGGTCAGGGTCTCCAACTCGGTACGGTCGCCCACCACCGTGCCGGTGCCGTGTGCCTCGACCAGACCGACCTGTCGGGGCGAGACCCCGGTGCGCTGGTAGGCCCGGTCGAGGGCGCGTCGCTGCCCGCTCGCCCTCGGGGCGGTGAGCCCGAGCGCACGTCCGTCGCTGGAGCTTCCGATGCCCTTGATCACGGCGTAGATCCGGTCGCCGTCGCGCTCGGCGTCGGTCAACCGCTTCAGTACGACGCACGCCACCCCCTCGCCGAGGGCGATTCCGTCGCCGGTGCTGTCGAACGTGCGGCACCGTCCGGTGGGGGAGAGGGCGTGCGCGGAGGTGAACATCAGGTAGTCGTTGATGCCGTTGTGCAGGTCGGCGCCGCCGCAGATCATCAGGTCGCTGCTGCCGGCGCTGAGTTCCTTGCAGGCGGCGTCCATCGCGGCGAGCGACGAGGCGCAGGCGGCGTCGATCGTGTAGTTGGGACCGCCGAGGTCGAGACGGTTGGCGATCCGGCCGGCGATGACGTTGGCCAACACGCCGGGGAAGCTGTCCTCGGTGACCGTGGGAAGTTGGTCCTCCAACTCGGGCGGCACCTCCCCGAGGTAGGCCGGGAGCATGGTCCGCAGCGTCTGGGCGTGACCCATGTCGCTGCCGGCCTCGGCCCCGAACACCACCCCGGTCGAACGGTGGTCCGCGTCGGCCGCGTCGTACGGGTATCCGGCGTCGACGAGCGCCCGATGTGCCACCTCGAGCGCGAGCAACTGGGTGGGGTCGATGCTGCTCAGCGCCGCCGGGGGGATCCCGTACCGGATCGCGTCGAACGGGACCGGCTCGATGAACCCACCCCACCGGGAGACGCTGATCCGACCGGCCTGACCCGGTGCCACCTCGGGTGCGTAGTACGTGTCGACGTCCCACCGGTCGCGGGGCACCTCGGTGACCGCGTCGGTGCCGCTGAGTACGGTCTGCCAGAAACTGTGCAGGTCGGGGGAGCCGGGCAGGACGCAGGACATGCCGACGATGGCGATCTCCAGCGGCGCAACCGGCTCGTCCACCGGCGTGGCCGGCGGGACGAGTTCGGCGCGCAGCGCGGCGGTCCGTGCCGCGAGGAACTCCTGTGCCTCGGTGGTGACCTGCACGTGCAGCTCCGCGACCGTGGTCGGTGCGTGGCGCAGCACCGCGACCTGGCCGGCCATGAACATCCCCTCGACGGCCTGCACCGCCTCGTCGACCTCGACCAGGCCGTCGTCCTCCCGGCGCACGCCCTTGCTGGCGATCCGCAGCCGACCGACGTTCAACAGCTCCAGTTGCTCCCAGACCTGGCGGTTCTCCACCCCGGCCGACTCCAGCTCCTCCCGTACGCTGTGGAAGTCGTCCACGAACGGGCTGGGCAGGCAGCGGGTCGCGTGTCCGGGGGCGGTCTCCAGCAGCGATGTGCCGGTGGCGGCGATGGCCGCACGGTGGAACAGGGGTTGAATCGCGCCCTCCTGCACCGCTTCGCTGGTGAAGAGGTAGGCGGTCCCCATCAGCAGCCCGATCTGCGCCCCGCGGCCGGTCAGCGGGGCCGCCATCGCGGCGACCATCGCCGCCGACCGGGCGTCGTGGATGCCACCCGCGAACAGCAGTTGCAGTTGCTTGGCGTCGTCCGGCTTGTCCGCCAGGAACTCCTCGAGCACCAGCAGCTGCGCCTCCCACAGGGGAAAACTCGCCCGTGGTCCGACATGCCCACCGCACTCCGCGCCCTCGAAGACGAACTTGCGCGCGCCCGCCCGCAGGAACTGCCGTAGCAACCCCGGTGACGGTACGTGCAGGAAGGTGTTGATCCCGTCCTGCTCCAACGCCGTTGCCTGGGAGGGCCGCCCGCCCGCGATGATCGCGCACGCGGGTCTGATCTCCCGGATCGCCTCGAGTTGTGCCGCGCGCAGCTCGTCGGGCGCGAAGCCGAGCACCCCGACGCCCCAGGGCCGCTCGCCCAGTCGATCGGCGGTCTCCCGGAGCACCCGGCGGGACTGTTCCGCGCCGGACAGTGCGAGCGCGATGAAGGGCAGCGCGCCGTCGGCGGCGACCGCGGCCGCGAACGGGGCCTCGTCGCTGACCCTGGTCATCGGGCCCTGCACCACGGGTATCCGGACGTTGAGGGCGTCGGCGAGAGCGGCGCCCGGCGCCAGGGCGTCCCCGGCAGACGATTCGGCGAGCGCTTCGAGAAGGGTGGCGCGGATTCCGCGTACGGCGGCGGCGGTGTCGGACCAGCGCCGGGCGAAGACGGCGGCGAGCCAACCGTCCTGGCCGATCGGCAGCAGTTGTGAGGCGCTGTCGTGCGGACCGCCCCGGCGGATCCCGCGTACTCCGTCGACCAGGACCGTCTCGGACCCGTCCAGCCGACGGATCGCGCCCCGCGCGTCCGCCGGGAGTTCCGACTCCGGCATGAGGGTGAGCTGGCTGTCCAGGACGACGCCGGCCGCGCCGCCGATGACACAGGCGACGGCGGTGCGGGGGCCGATGCCGCCGGCGACCCAGATCGGCAGGTCGATGTCGTCGGCCGCGGCCAGTTGCTGGAGCAGGACGAACGAGCTGAGCTCGCTGACTGTGCCGCCACCCTCCATGCCCCGCGCGATGAGCCCGTGCGCTCCGGCGGCGGCGGCGTACCGGGCGTCGTCGAGGCTGGTCACCTCGACGAGCACTCGGTACCTGTCGACCACGTCGGCCAGTGGCCAGGGCGCATCCGGCGGTAGGACCAGGAGATCGACCCGGCCGTGGCCCGCCCGCTCCACGTCGGCCGGCGTGGCGGTGCAGCCGGCCGGTACGCGTACGCCGATCGGTCCGTTCGACCCGGCGGCGGCCTGGGCCAGGGCGGTGAGTGTCCAGCTGTCGCCGGAGGCGAGGTCCAGGACGCCGTGACCGCCGCCGTGGCGGGCGGCGGTCACGATGCCGGGACTGGGTTCGAGGGGGCTACCGGCGCTAATCGCGATTACGAGATCGCGCGTGTTCGGTGCAGGACTCATCGGACTCCCACTTCATTGGGCGCCCGGGTCCCGGGCGCGACCGAATGAATCAGATGATCAACCGAGGTTGCCGCCCGTAGCTTATTGTCGTCTGTCGATCTCGGGCTCCAATTAAGTTAGGCCAGCTTAGTTACGGCTCAGTTAACTTTCTCAAAATAGCCACCTGGCCTGCGGTTCTTCCGATCGCATCGATGAGACGCGGGACATCTTCCGTTCGCCGCGCCATGGCAGCCTGACCTCGGGCGGTGGCCGGTGGGAGCGCTCCGGCCGCGAGCCGTGGTGTTAACTATCGACGTACTTTGAATTCGGAAATGTTACTAGCCCAGCAGATTAAGTGACATCTATCACTATCATCTTGCAGATCCGGCTTATAAAAGCACTCTTATCTGGTCGGTTTGGTGGGGCCGGAACCATTCCTATCTCCTGAGTATGGAATTGGTTCCGGGCTGGCCCTCGCTGAATGGGCCGAATGCCTATCGGAGAGGAGGGGAATCGACCGACAGAATGCCATGTCATCGCGCGGGCGACCCTGGCCCGTCGCTCGACCGACCACCGCCGGGCGGGCCCGGTCGGCTCCACCGGGTCGCGCCGGTTCGAGCCGGGCGCGGCGCGCTTCGCGATGGGTCGCCACGCCCGCGTGCCCGGCGGCACCGCCGGATGCCCGTCGGCCATCACCGGACCGGCAGGACCTCGCCGACGGGCCGCCCACCCGCCCGTCCAACCTGAGCGGTCCGCTTCCCCTTCCACCTGCCCCCAACGAACTGGTGGTGCCTCATGCGCAAGATTCTCCTGCTGGCCCTGGTCGGTCTCGGCGCCCAACTGGTCGACGGCAGTCTCGGCATGGCCTACGGCGTGACCTCGACGACCCTGCTGCTCGCCGTCGGCGTCCATGCCGCCGCCGCCTCCGCCACCGTGCACCTCGCCGAGATCGGCACGACCCTCGCCTCGGGTGCCGCCCACTGGCGATTCGGCAACGTCGACGCGAAGGTCGTCGCGCGGATCGGCATTCCGGGTGCGGTCGGCGCCTTCGCCGGCGCGACCTTCCTGTCCAGCCTCTCCACCGATGCGGCGGCACCGATCATGTCGCTGATCCTGCTCACCCTCGGTAGCTACCTCCTGGTCCGCTTCACCACCTTCGGGTTGGCGAAGGGCAACATGGGCAAGCCGCTGCGCAAGCGATTCCTCGGTCCACTGGGCCTGCTCGCCGGCTTCGTCGACGCCACCGGTGGCGGCGGTTGGGGACCCATCGGCACCCCGGCGATCCTGGCCAGCGGCCGGCTCGAACCACGCAAGGTCATTGGATCTATCGACACCAGCGAGTTCCTGGTCGCCGTCGCGGCGAGCCTCGGCTTCCTCGTCGGTATCGGCGCCGAGAACATCAACGTCGGCTGGGTCGTCGCGCTGCTCATCGGCGGAGTGGTCGCCGCGCCGGTGGCGGCCTGGCTCGTACGCCTGGTCCCGCCCCGGGTGCTCGGCTCCGCGGTCGGCGGCATGATCGTGCTGACCAACAGCCGAACCCTGCTCCGCAGTGACTGGTTCAACGCCCCGGCCACCCTCCGTTATGGCTGCTACGCGGTCGTCTGCGCGATCTGGGCGGCCGCCGTGACGTACTCGATCCGTCAACACCGGAGGGAGCAGCAACAGAGCGTCACGATCAGTAACGGCTGACCGGCCTCGATCCAAGTGACCAGGAACGTCGGCACCTCCCGGCCCGTCGTTCGGGAGGTGCCGACGTCGGGGATGAACCAGTAACCCGGATACCGGCAGCACCAGGTGCTTCGTTGCGGACGTGAGCGGCGTAGCTCGGTGTCTAGGTCGGCAGGTGCAGGTGTTTCAGGTCCTCGGGTATCGGCAGGTCCGGTCGGTAGATCAGCATCGGCGGCTGGCTGTCGGTGTCGGCGCGGGCGGCGGGAGCGTCGGCGAGGGAGAACTGGTCTCGGAGTCGGCCGAAGAAGTCGTCGACGTCGGCGACGATGAGCTTCGCGCGGCGTCGGGCGGGGTAGACGGCGACCCAGTCGCCGGGGTCGAGGATTCCGTGTACGCGTCCGTCGACGACGACGGTGACCTGACCCGAGCGAGGGAGCACCTGGACGCCCACTGGTTCGTCCGGAGCGGTGACCATGCTGCGGTTGAACGCCATGTGCGGGGCGACCGGGGTGAAGACGAGGGCGTTGAGGCGCGGCGACAGGACCGGTCCGCCTGCGGCGAAGGAGTAGGCGGTGGAGCCCGTCGGTGAGGCGACCATGACGCCGTCGGCGGAGTAGGTGGCGAACAGCCGCCCGGACAGGTACACCGCGCCACTGGTCTGCCGGTCCCGGCCGAGTTTCTCGAACACGACGTCGTTGAGGGCGCTCAGGCCCAACGGGACACCCCAACCCACCTTGTCGGGCGTGCTCGGCCGTGGAAGAGGTGGGACGGCATCGGGACCGCGGCCGTAACGCAGCAGAGTCCGAAGTTCCGGTGGGACCTGCAGCGGTCGCGACGCCCGCAGGGTGAGCAGCATGCGCTCCTGGATGGGTGCGCGTCCGGCCAGGGCGGCGCCGAGCACTCTCGGCAGGTCTGTCGCGGCGAACGGGGTGAGGAAGCCGACCCGGCCGGCCTTCACGCCGAGAACGGGTGCGTCGGCCTCGACGGCGACGGCCGATCCGCGCAGGAGAGTGCCGTCGCCGCCGATCGTCACGACGAGCTGAGGTCGCTGCGCCAGGTCGGCCAGCACGTCGGCGGGGCTCTGCTCGTCCTGCCAGACGTTCAGGGTCTGCGACTCGGCACCGTGCTCGGCGCAGATCCGCGACACCATCTTTGCCGTCTCAGCGGCCTGCGGCCTGGTCGGGTGTACGACGACGCCAACGAGCAGTCGAACTCCTCCACGCCCTCTCGGCTGTCACCTCATCTGACGTTGAACACTGCGCATCACCCTACGTACGGGGGTTGGCGTGACCGCGATGGCGGTGACCGGCCCGCCGGAGCACGGACTACGCCGAGGAAGGCAGGGCGTCGAGGCGGGCGCGGACCGACTCGCTCCATGGATGGTCGAGGTCGGTGAGGATGCTCAGGGCCTGCTGCCACACCGCCCGCGCGGCGCCCGTGTCGCCCGCGGCGAGGTGGGTGTCGCCGAGATGAGTGAGGGTGTCCGCCTCGTGGGCGCGGTAGCCGAGTTCTCGGAACAGTGCGAGGGCCTGCCGGTAACAGTCGACGGCCCGGTCGTGCTGGCCGAGGTGGTGTCGGGCGTGGCCGAGGCTGTCCCAGGTGGCGGCCGTACCGCCGCGGTCGCCCACCCGGCGCAGGAGGCTCAGGGCGTGTTCGCAGTATTCGACGGCGGTGGCGTGGTCGCCGAGCAGCGTGTGGCACCAGCCGACAGCGTTGAGCGCGAACGCCTCCCCGCGTTCGTGTCCGGCCGCGCGGTAGAGCAGGACGGCTCGGCGGGCGTGCTCCAGGGCGCTGGGCAGGTCTTCCCGGTGCTCGTGCAGGTAGGCGAAGAGGCGGTGGATGAACGCCTGCCCGGCCGTGTCGTCGCTGCCCAGATAGAGGTCGAGGGCGCGGTGCAGGTGCTCCTGCGCGTCGTCGAGCCGCTGCAACCGCAGGTCCGTGTGGGCGAGGCTGAGGTGGGCGCCGGCACGCGCGGCCGGAATGTCGGGCCGGTCCGCGCACTCCAGCGCGGTCCGCCAGGCGACGGCGCGGTCGTACCAGTACCCACTGCGTTCCAGGTACGTGTCGAGGGCCCAGGCGAGCTGCCAGGCCTCCCGGTCGAGGTCCGACGCGGCGGCGAGGCGCAGCGTGGCGAGCAGGGCGGCGCGCTCGGCGTGGAACCACGCCGTCGCCTGGCGCGAATCCGCCAGGTGCTCCGGCGTGTCGGCGGCGGGCGGCGGGTCGAGCGGGAGCGGAATGGGGTCCCGCTGGGCGTGCACGAGCCGGTTCGCGGCGTGCGCGGCGTGCGTGTAGTGGCCGACCAGGCGTGACCGCGCGGCCCGCCGGTCGTCGGGGGCGACCTCCTCGGCAGCGTACGCGCGCAGAAGGTCGTGCAGGGCGTACCGGCCGGGCGCCGGTTCGGCGACCAGGTTGGCGCGGACCAGTTCGGTGGTCGGCCGGCTCGGAGGGCGGCGACCGGCCGGGGCCTGGTCAGCCCGGGAGTCGGGGTAGCCTACTCATTGTGATCAATGCCCGCCGTGGTGTGCTGCTGCTCGTTCTGCTGGGGTTAGCAGGCGTCATCGCCGCCGCGTATGTCATGTTGGTCGAGCATCCTGAGCATCTCGTACCCATTCAGGCTCTCACGCCGCTCCTGCTGGTAATCGCGCCGGGCTTTGCCGCGCGGTGGCGCAGGTCTGTGCGCCGGCCGGACCCTGCGCCGGAGTTGATCGATCGCGCCGTCGACCGGTTGGCCGAGCAGATCCGGGGGGGAGTCGAGTCTGATCTGGAACAGCGGGGATTGCGCGTCTCGGCACCCATACCGCTCGGCTGGAAGTGGTCGAAGCGCAACCTCGGCGTGTCACGGGAAGCAGCCGTCAATCCGACGTGGACGGAACACCGGGCGGCTCCGCTGCCGGGAATGAGCACAATCGGCCAGGGCGAGCTTGACAGCGGAAGTCTGGCGGACTTGTTCCAGGTCTATGGTCAACGCCGTTCAGTTAGGCGGTGGGTGTGGTCGTCAAGGGTCGGGCTGATGATTTTGATACTGGTGGTGGTCTGGTAGCTGCGCCGGTTGATGTTGGGGCCGCGGGCTTGGTATTTGCTGTTCGAGCGTTTGATCATGCGGGTTTTGG
>NZ_JBNCKS010000052.1:0-41660 GCF_049841635.1 Micromonospora sp. DT44
ACCCTGACCAGCACCGCGACTACTCCACGCAGCCTGTCAATCCCCCCTGAACAGCCCAAACAGGATGAGACAAGCTCAGTGAAGTTGCTGCCCCGAACGCCGACCTCCCGCCCCACACACCCGACCGCCTCCGCGCTCGCCGGCATGATCGCGTCGATCTTGCACTTTCGGTTGTCGAAAGGCGCACTACATCCCGATATGCCACCGCACCAAGTGCAAGATCGACGCGCAGGGGTGAACGGCGAGGCGAGGCAAGGCCGGACCATGGCAAGGCCGGACCAAGGCAAGGCCGGACCAAGGCAAGGCAAGGCCGGGCCGGGTCGGGCCGGGTCGAGGGCGGAGCGGCGAGAAAGGCCGGGCGGGAGCGCCTTCGGGCGCCGGGGCCGGGGCGAGCCGGGGGCCGGGAGGGCCGGGGGCCGGGGGCCGGGGGCCGGGGGCCGGGGGCCGGGGGCCGGGGGCCGGGGGCCGGGGGCCGGGGGCCGGGGACGATCACGAGGGCAGGGACGGCCGAGGGGCTGGGAGGGTTGGGGATACGGGAACGCCCGTCGGCGTGGGCCGACGGGCGTTGGGTGGAGAAGCTCCCCCGATTGGACTCGAACCAATAACCTGCCGGTTAACAGCCGGCTGCTCTGCCAATTGAGCTACAGGGGATCGTGCACCGCTTGGTAACCGGATCTCGCCGGCACCCTGCGACGGGGACAAGAGTACAGGACATCCCCGGGTGGTGGTCCAGTGGGTTCCACCCGCAGCACACCCTCAATCCACCCGCAGCCCGCCCGCAGCCCGCCCGCAGCCCACCATGATCCAGGTTCGCAGGTCAGGGCTGGGAGCGCGTTCACAATCAGGACAAATCGCCATCCGGGCACAAGCATGCTTGAGCGGAGAGCAGGATGGGTAGTTAGCTGCGGACAGAGGACGCAGGCGCGAATTGGTCGCGTCCGGCGGGGCGACCCGACGGGGCGACGGCGCGTCAGGTACGGAAGGAGCCGCCATGCGCGGAAAGATCATGTTTCTTGGCGGGCTGGCTGCGGGATTCGTCCTGGGCGCCCGTGCCGGCCGGGAGAAGTACGAAGAGCTCGTGGTCCGGGGCCGCAAGGTGCTCGACCACCCGACCGTCCAGGAGGCGGCCGGGGTCGCGCAGGCCCAGGCCAACCGGCTCTACAGCGAGGGCAAGGACAAGCTCGGCCAGACCAAGCTGGGCGAGAAGCTGGGCAATGGCAGCACCGGCAAGCAGGAGCTGACCGCCGCTGACGACGCGTTCGCCGGCACGCCCGCCACCGTGGGCGCCAAGGCGGGCAGCAGCCCGGTCGGCACGACCTCCGGGTCGCCGTCGGCCACCACCCCCCGCACCAAGCCGTCCGGCTCGGGCACCAACGCAAGCACGCTCTGACCCACCCGCACGTCGACGGGCCGGTCGCCTCGCGGCGACCGGCCCGTGGTCTGTCCGGACAGTGCGTGAGGCGACCGGCCAACCGGGCAACCGGCCGACCAGCCAACCGAACCGGGCCAACCGAACCCGGCCCGGCCCGGTGGTCGCCGGGCCGGGCGGTGGCTCGTCAGTCCTTGCTGCTGAACGCCGCGTCGAAGGCGGCGCTCGGCGCGTCGAAGGCGAGCCGGCGGACGAACTGCAGCGCCTCGGGGGCACCGAGCAGGCGGTCCATGCCGGCGTCCTCCCACTCGACCGAGATCGGGCCGTCGTAGCCGATCGCGTTCAACGCCCGGAAGCAGTCCTCCCAGGGCACGTCGCCGTGGCCGGTGGAGACGAAGTCCCAGCCGCGGCGCAGGTCGGCCCAGGGCAGGTGCGAGGCGAGCCGGCCGCGACGGCCGTCGCCGGTACGCACCTTCGCGTCCTTGCAGTCGACGTGGTAGATGCGGTCGGCGAAGTCGAAGATGAAGTTCACCGGGTCCAGCTCCTGCCAGACGAAGTGCGACGGGTCCCAGTTGAGCCCGAACGCGGGCCGGTTGCCGATCGCCTCGAGCGTCCGCTTCGTCGTCCAGTAGTCGTACGCGATCTCGCTGGGGTGCACCTCGTGCGCGAACCGCACGCCGACCTCGTCGAAGACGTCGAGGATCGGGTTCCACCGGTCGGCGAAGTCCTGGTAGCCGCGCTCGATCATCGACGGCGGCACCGGCGGGAACATCGCGAGGGTATGCCAGATGGACGAGCCGGTGAAGCCGACGACGGTGTTCACACCGAGCTTCGCCGCCGCCCGCGCGGTGTCCTTGATCTCCTCGGCGGCCCGCTGGCGTACGCCCTCGGGCTCCCCGTCACCCCAGATGCGGCCGGGCAGGATGTCCTGGTGCCGCTCGTCGATCGGGTGGTCGCAGACCGCCTGACCGACCAGGTGGTTGGAGATCGTGAAGACCTGGAGGTTGTGCTTGGCCAGGGTCTCCTTCTTGCGCTCGATGTACGAGTCGTCGGCGAGCGCCTTGTCGACCTCGAAGTGGTCGCCCCAGCAGGCGATCTCCAGACCGTCGTAGCCCCACTCGGAGGCGAGCCGGCAGACCTCTTCGAACGGCAGGTCGGCCCACTGGCCGGTGAAGAGCGTGATGGGTCGCGCCATTGTCCTTCTCCCCTAAATTGATGGGGATTCCGTTGTGCGGACCGGGGCGAGGGTGACCGGTCAGACCGGTACGTGGCATCGGGGCGGAACGCCGGTGGGTGCCGAGCGCACCTGAACCCGGCGGGTTGCGCCTCCCACCGGGTCACCGGCAACCGTCACGGTCGCCGCCCCCACCCTATTTCCGCCGGGCCCATCGCGAAAGCCCCGGATCGTCACCCGGCCAATTCTTCGGGGGCCGGCAGGACCGCCCGGACGGTGAAGCCGCCGCCCGGGTTCGGGCCGGCGCTCAGGGTGCCGCCGACGCGCTCGACCCGGCGGCGTACCGCGACCAGGCCGCCTCCGGCCCGCGCCGGGCTCTGCACCGCTGGCGCGCCGTCGTCGCGTACCTCGATGGTGATGCCCTCGTCGTCGTAGCGCAGCCGGACCGCGACGGCCGCGCCCGGCGCGTGCCGGCACGCGTTGGTCAGGGCCTCTTCGATGACCCGGTACGCCGCCACGTCCACCGCCTCGGGTAGCGGCCGGGGCGCTCCGGCCAGGCTCCAGCGCACGGGCTGGCCTGCGGCGAAGCCCTCCACCAGGGCGTCGAGGCGGTTCAGGCTGGGCGCCGGCCCGGTCAGCGGGTCGGGCTCGTCGGCCGGGCGCAGCGCGTCGTGCAGCCGGCGTCCCTGCGCCTGGACCATCCGGCGCCATTGCGCGTAACGCCCCATGCCGGTCAAGGTACGGCAGCCGGCTGGGAGTCGGCCCACGGCATGGGTCCGACGCGCGGGACGCCGTCGGCGCGGCGGCGGTGAGGTACCGCCGCGCCGGCGGCGTCATCAGGTGGTACGCCGGGGCCGCCGGTCATGTCCGACGGCCCCAGCGGGCTCGGTGGGTCAGGGCAGGGTCCACTTCTGGTTGGCCGCGCCGTTGCAGGTCCAGAGGTGGACGACGGTGCTGTCGGCGGAGTTGTTGCCGGACACGTCGAGGCACTTGTTCGAGGACGTGTTGCGCAGGCTGCCGTCGGACTGGGCCGCCCAGTTCTGCGCGCCGGTGCCGTTGCAGGTCCAGAGCTGGATCTTGGTGCCGTCGGCGGTGCCGCCGCCGGACACGTCGAGGCACTTGCCGAGCGCCTTGATGGTCGAGTTCGGCGTCACGGTCCAGGTCTGCGCCGTACTGCCGTTGCAGGTGTAGATCTGGATCTGGGTGCCGTCGGCGGTGGCGCTGTTGCGGACGTCCAGGCACTTGCCGGCGAGGCCCTTGACCGGGCCGACCCCGTTCGTGCCTCCGGTGCCCTTGACGAGGGTGAAGTCGTCCACGTCGAAGAGGCCGGTGCCGCTGCCGTTGAACGTGAGGTACAGGTTCTGCGTGCCGGAGGGGACGTTCGACAGCGTCGTGGTGACGTTGGCGTACGTGCTCCAGCTACCGGTGTTCGGCACCGTGACCGTGCCCAGCAGCGGCCCGGTGGCCGAGCCGGTACGGACTCCGATGGTGCCGCCCGTGCCGCCGGAGACGACCCGGGAGGTGAACGAGGTGACGCCGGTCAGGTCCACGCCGTTGTACGCGGCCCAGTCGCCCGGTTCGATGTAGCCGAGCGTCTGCCCGCCGTTGGCGCCGGCCTTGGTGAACGCGCTGACGCCGTTGGCCGAGCTGAACGCCTCGGCCTGGACCGTGGTGTTGCCGGTCGGCGGGTTGCTGCCGCCCAGCTCCTTGATCCGGATGTTGCGGAAGTAGGCGTCGTCGCCCGTACCGTGGTTCTGGATGCCGATGTGGCCGGCCAGCGACCGTACCGGATCGGTGTTGGTGAAGTCGTTGATCTTCACTCCGTTGAGGAAGACCTGCAACCGCTCCCCCTCGACCAGCAGCTCGTAGGTGTTCCACTCCCCCGGCGCGTTCAGCGCCGCGTCCCGGGCGGCGATGTCGGCGGCCTTGTACGTGTAGACCGCGCCGGTGGTGCGGTCGACCGCGTCGGTGGCGTCGATCTGGACCTCGTAGCCGTTGTCGATCGCCGACTGCGGGTCGCTCGACGGCGGGAAGCCGATGAAGATGCCCGAGTTGTCGTCGCCGGCCAGCTTCCAGTCCAGCTTGAGCGAGTAGTTGGTGAACTGCTTCGCGCTGTACCAGTACAGGCCCATGCCGCCGACCGAGGTGAGGGTGGCGTCGGAGTTGGTGAAGTTGCCCGGTCCGGCCTGCGACCAGCCGGTGGTGGAACCGTTGTAGAGCGGCGTGTAGCCGGTCTCGGGCCGGCAGTCGGCCTTGCTCCGACCGGCCGCGTACCGGATGCCACCGAGCAGGTGGTTGCGGAAGTTCGGCTCCGCGTACGAGGCCTGGGTGTGTCCGGCCCCGGTGTAGAAGGACCGGCCGCCGCTGTAGCTCTTGCACCAGCTCAGCGGGTGGTCGGCGCCCATCCCGCCGCCGGAGTACGACGACTCGTCGAGCGTGGCGAGCACGTGCGCGGTGGACCGGGCGTTGGTGCGGTAGTTGTACCACTCGTCGGTACGGGTCCAGGTCTGCGGCAGGTGCCCGGTCGCCGCGTGGCCCCGGTCCTCCACCTTCATGTTGGCCTGCTGGATGGCCGGGTGCGAGGCGAACCACGCGCCGACCAGGTTGCCGTAGAACGGCCAGTCGTACTCGGTGTCGGCGGCGGCGTGCACGCCCACGTACCCACGGCCCGAGCCGATGTACGACTCGAAGGCGGTCTGCTGGGTGGCGTTGAGCACGTCGCCGGTGGTGTTGAGGAAGACGACCGCCTCGTACTGGGCGAGGTTGCTGGTGGTGAACGCGGCGGCGTCCTCGGTGGCGGTGACCGTGAAGTTGTTGGCCGCGCCCAGGTCACGGATGGTCTGGATGCCGACCGGGATCGCGTCGTGCCGGAAGCCGGCGGTCTTGGAGAAGACCAGCACGTCGTACGGGGCGTCGGCGGCGCTGGCCGGGGTGGCCGGGGTGGTGCAGGCGATGACGGCGAGGACGGCGGTGCCCACACCGACAACGGATCGCAGGAGTCTGCGCATGTCGCTCTCCTTCGGGACGGTGGGGAGGGGCTCCCGGGACGGTGGGAGCCCCTCCGCTCAGATCAGGGCAGGGTCCACTTTTGGTTCGCGGCGGCGGTGCAGGTCCAGAGGTTCACCACGGTGCTGTCCGCGGAGCTGCTTCCGGAGACGCTCAGGCACTTGCCGGACGCCACGTTGCGTAGCGTGCCGTCGGCCTGCGCGGCCCAGTTCTGCGCCCCGGTGCCGTTGCAGGTGTAGAGCTGGATCTTGGTGCCGTCGGCGGTGCCGGCACCGGAGACGTCGAGACACTTGCCCAACGACTTGACGGTGGAGTTCGGTGTGACCGCCCAGGTCTGGGCCGCGCTGGCGTTGCAGGTGTAGATCTGGATCTGCGTGCCGTCAGCGGTGGCGCCGCTGCGGACGTCCAGGCACTTGCCGCCCAGGCCCGTGATCGGGCCGGTCCCGCCGGTCGGGGCCGACCCGGTGACGAAGGTGAACGCGTCCAGGTCGTAGAGCGCGCCGGTGCCCGTACCCGCGAAGGTCAGGTAGAGCGTGGTGGTGCCGGTCGGCGGGTTGGCGATCGTCCCCGTGACGGTGGTGAACGTCTCCCAGCCGCCGGTCACCGGGACGGTCGCGGAGCCGAGCACCGTGCCGGTCGCCGAGCCGGCCCGCACCTGGAGGGTGCCGCCGCTGCCCGCCGAGGAGACCCGGGCGGTGAACGAGGTGACGTTGCCGAGCCGGTAGGGCTGGAACGCGATCCAGTCGCCGTTGTTGATGTCGCCGACGGTCTTACCGCCCTCGGCCGGGGTCTTGCTGAACACGTTGACGCCGGAGGAGCTGCCGAAGAACTCGGCCTGGCGGTGCCGCGGCGGCAGGGTGTGCTGGGTGTGCGTGGTCAGGCCACCGGCGTCGGTGTACTCGGCGTCGAAGATGGCGAAGATGTTCGCCGCGTCGTCGTGCTCGCCGTCGACCGGGATGGTGATCGAGCCGGAGCAGCCGTTCTTCGAGGTGATCTGGTGCCCGTGCTGGTCGTGCCCGAGCACGTAGGTCATCTTGACCTTGGTGCAGTCGATCGTGCCGTCCTCCGGGTCGGTCACTGTGATGCTGTACGGCACGGTGTCACCGAAGCTGAACAGCTGGCCGTTGCCGGGGTTGTTGATGGTCACCGTGGGCGCGGTGTTGCCGACGTTGATCTGCACGCTGGCGCTGCCGGTGGCGCCCTGCGGGTCCCGTACGGTCAGCGTCGCCGTGTACGTGCCGTTGGTGCTGTAGGTCTTCGTCGGGTTCGCCGCCGTGGAGGTGGTGCCGTCGCCGAAGTTCCACGAGTAGGTGAGCGTCCCGCCCTCGGGGTCGGACGAGCCGGCCGAGGAGAACGTCACGGCCAGCGGGGCCGCGCCGGACGTCTTGTTGGCGCTCGCCGCGGCGCTGGGCGCGCGGTTGCCACCGGCGACGTAGTCGAAGCGGTAGAGCGCCGAGTTGGCGTCACCGTTGAAGTAGCCGGTGCCGTAGTCGAGCACGTAGTACGAGCCGTCCGGGCCGAAGGCCGAGTCCATCACCTGCTTGCCGACCCACGGGAACGTGTCGATGGTGCCCCGGGAACCGTCGGAGTTGACGTGGATGGGCTTGATCCAGCCGCGGCCGAACTCGGTGGCGAAGAACTGCCCGTCGAACGACTGCGGGAACTTGGTGGTGGAGGTCGACGAGGCGTTGTACCGGTAGACCGGGCCGCCCATCGGCGACTCGGAGCCGCCGCCGAACTCGGTCGGGGTGCCGGCGTCACCGGCGTACCGGATCCAGGCCGGCTGGGCCGGCGGCAGGGTGGTCAGGCCGGTGTTGCGGAACGAGTTGTTGGTCGGTCCGCCGGTGCAGTTGTACTTCGCGCCGCTGGCGTTGGTGGCGAAGTCCCACTCGTTGTACGTCTCGGTGCTGGTGTTGGTGCCGGTGCAGTACGGCCAGCCGTAGTTGCCCGGAGCCGCGACCCGGTTGAACTCCACCTGGCCGGACGGGCCACGGGTGGAGCTGGTGGAGCCGGCGTCCGGCCCGTAGTCGCCGACGTAGACGACTCCGGTGCCCTTGTCCACGCTGATCCGGAACGGGTTGCGGAACCCCATCGCGTAGATCTCCGGCCGCGTCTTGGCGGTGCCGGGCGCGAACAGGTTGCCCGACGGGATGGAGTACGTCCCGTTGGTGTTCACCTTGATCCGCAGGATCTTGCCCCGCAGGTCGTTGGTGTTGCCGGCGCTGCGCTGCGCGTCGTACGCCGGGTTGCGGTTGGTCCGCTCGTCCAGCGGCGAGTAGCCGGCGGACTCGAAGGGGTTGGTGTCGTCGCCGGTGGACAGGTAGAGGTTGCCGGCGGCGTCGAAGTCGATGTCCCCACCGACGTGGCAGCACAGGCCGCGATCGGCCGGTACGTCGAGGACGTCGACCTTGCTGGCCTGGTTGACGGTGAAGTCGCTGTTGAGGGTGAACCGGGAGAGGCGGTTCACTCCCTGCCAGGCCGAGAAGTCGGTGCCGGTCGCGGGGGCGTCGCCGGCGGGGGTGGACAGCGGCGGCGCGTAGTAGAGGAAGATCTGCCGGTTGCTGGCGAAGTTCGGGTCGACGCCGACGCCCTGCAGGCCCTCCTCGTCGTGGTTGTAGACCGACAGGGTGCCGATCACCGAGGTGGTGCCGTTCGCGTCGGTGCGGCGCAGGGTGCCGTTGCGGGCGGTGTGCAGGACCGAGCGGTCCGGCAGGACGGCCAGTGACATCGGCTCGCCCATGTCGGAGACGCCCCGGGCGAGTTCGACCTGCTGGAAGTCGGTCGCGTTGATCGTGTGCGCCTGGGCCGGTGTCGCGCTGGCCGTGAGGGTGACCGTGCCGGCCGCGGCCACGAGGAGCAGGGCCAATCCGGCGGAGAACCATCGTCGGGACCGTGGGGTGGGTCTGTCCTTCATGGACATCTGTGCTGTCCCTTCCTGACGAAGAGGCCAGGGCGGGGCGCGCGCCGTCGCGCCGGATGCCGTAGCGGGTGGTGGGGTCGATGGGTTACCGCGCCGCCGGTTCACCTCGACGAAACATTGTCGTGTTGGCCCCGACACTAAGTCGCAAGTGTCGATGTGTCCATACCTTCCGGTGAACCGGCGTGAACTTTCGTCGATTTGATCGAAAGTTGGGAGGTCAGGCGCGGCGGTCGATGGCCTGCGCGGCCAAGGCGACAAGCGCGGCCCGGGCCTCCTCGTTCACCGCCGCGCTCCGCAACGCGGTCAGCGCGGCCTCGGTGCGCACGCGGATCATCTGCTCGATCCGGTCCCGCGCGCCGGTAGCCTGGATGATCTCGCGCAGCTCGGCCGCGCCGTCGGCGTCCAGCGTGGGGTTGCCGAACAGTTCCTTCAGCCGCGCGGTCTGCGACCGGTCCGCGGAGCTGCGGGCCAGCGCCATCATCACCGTGGGCTTGCCCTCGCGCAGGTCGTCCAGGATCGACTTGCCGGTGACCGCCGGATCACCGAAGACGCCCAACACGTCGTCGCGGAGCTGGAACGCGTCCCCCAACGGGTCGCCGAACTCGCCGAGAGCGGCGATCAGCTCCGATCCCGCACCGGCGAGCGCCGCGCCGATCTGCAACGGCCGGGTGACCGTGTACCGGGCCGCCTTCATCCTTATCACGGTGAGCGCGCTGGCGACCGAGCCGTCGCCCACGCCGGACACCAGGTCCAGGTACTCCCCCGCGATCACCTCGGTACGCATCAGCGCGAACACCGCGTACCCCCGGTGCACCTGCTCGGTCCTGAGCCCACACTCGTGGAACATCTGATCGGACCAGGCCGCGCAGAGGTCGCCGCAGAGCAGGGCGGTGTTGCGCCCGTACGCCTCCGGGTCGCCGCGCCACGACGACCGGGCGTGCAGGTCGGCGAAGAGCCGGTGCACCGACGGCTCACCCCGGCGGCGGTCGCTGCCGTCCAGGATGTCGTCGTGGATCAGCGCGAACGCGTGGAACAGTTCCAACGCCGCCGCGGCCACCACGATCGGGGTGGCGTCGGCCGCCCCGGCGCCGCGCCAGCCCCAGTAGCAGAACAGTGGGCGCAGCCGCTTCCCCCCGGCCAGCACGAACCGTTGCAGCGCGGTGAACACCCCCCGGGGCGCGCCGTCGGGCCAGTCCGGCCCCTGCCGGTCGAGAAAGGCGGCCAGCTCCGCGTCGAAGCGCGCCCGCAGACCGCTGGTGTCGGTGGGCGCGACGGTGACGGTCACGTCCGATCTCCCGGACCCTGCGCACCGGCGGCACTTAAACCGGCAAGCTCTAGTAACAAGCCCTTGACCTCGGTAGCCGCGATCCGGTCCCGGGCCGCGGACGCGTCGGAGCAGAGCAGCACCGGGGCGTCCGCCGGGTCGCTGGGCAGCCGCCCGTGCGAGCCGCGGATCGCCCGGGCACCGGCGTCCAGGCCGACGGCGCTCATCAGGTAGCGCATGCCGAGCTTCTTGCGGGCCAGCGCCACGCCGGCGCGAGCCTTGGCGGCACCGGGATTGGCCGGGTCGAAGAACAGTTCGGCGGGGTCGTACCCGGGCTTGCGGTGGATCTCGACCAGCCGGGCGAAATCGGGCGCCTTGGCGTCGTCGAGCCAGTAGTAGTAGGTGAACCAGGAGTCCGGCTCGGCCACCAGCACCAGTTCGCCGGCGCGCGGATGGTCCAGCCCGTGCGCGGCCTTGCCGTCGGCGTCGAGCACCTCGGCGACCCCGGGCAGTCCGGCGCAGAGCTTCGCCACCGCCGGCACGTCGGCCGGGTCCTTGACGTAGACGTGCGCGATCTGGTGGTCGGCGACGGCGAACGCCTTCGACGTCCAGGGGTCGAGGTACTCCATGCCGGCCTGGGTGTGCACCCGCAGCAACCCCTCGCTGCGCAGCAGCCGGTTGACGTCGACCGGCCGGGACACGTCGGTGATGCCGTACTCCGACAACACCACCACGGTGGCGTCCCGGGCGCGGGCGGCGTCCAGCAGCGGCCCGAGGACGGCGTCCAGCTCGGCCGCCGCCGTGGCGGCCTGCGGGGACGAGGGGCCGTACCGTTGCAGGTCGTAGTCCAGGTGGGGCACGTAGACCAGGGTCAGGTCGGGTGACACGTCGGCCAGGATCTGCTCGGCCGCCTGGCAGATCCACTTCGACGACGGCAACGCGGCCGTCGGCCCCCAGTAGGTGAACAGCGGGAAGGTGCCGAGCCGCCCGGTCAACGCGTCGTGCAGCTCCGGCGGGTCGGTGTAGCAGTCCGGCTCCTTGCGGCCGTCGGCGTAGTACACCGGCCGGGGCGTGACGGTCCAGTTGACGTCGGCGCCCATGGCGTACCACCAGCAGACGTTGGCGACGGTGTAGCCCGGCTCGGCCCGGCGGGCCGCGTGCCAGAGCTTGTCCCCACCGACCAGCGCGTTGTGCTGCCGCCACAGCAGCACCTCGCCCAGCTCCCGGAAGTACCACCCGTTGCCGACGATGCCGTGCCCGCTGGGCTTCTCGCCGGTGAGGAACGTGGACTGCACCGAGCAGGTCACCGCCGGCAGCACCGTGCCCAGCTCGGCCCGGAAGCCACCGTCGGCGACGCCGCGCAGTCGGGGCATGTGCTTCAGCAGTCGCGGGGTCAACCCCACCACGTCGAGGACCACCAGTCGCCGGCTCATCGCGTCACCTCCATGCTCACGGTTCGGTCTGCGGTCAGCCCGAGGCCGACCAGTTCGTCGCGGGCGAAGGCCAACTCGGCGGCGATGCCGGCGGCCAGCTCCGCGTCGGTGCCGGGCCGCCGTGCGGCCGGCAGGACACCCCAGGTGTACGTCTCGACGTCGAGGTGGTCGCAGCCGGCGACCGGCCCCTCGAAGAGCGCTCTCAGGGCCGCACGGAGAACCGGCAGGGTCGAGCCGAGCGGCTCCTCGGGCGGGGCGTGCAGGGGCACGTGGTAGTGCACCCGCCACGGGCCGGGAAGCTCCCGGTCCAGGGCCTCGTCGAGATCGTCGGCGGCGTACGCCTCGTCGGCCGGGTCGGCCACGCCCGCGCAGCCGGCGCTGCGGGTCTGGTGCAGGAAGCGCGGCTCCACCCAGCGGCGCAGCGCGTCGGCCCCACCGGCCGGGTCGGCCGCCTCGACGGCGGCGGAAACCTGCACCTTCACCACGGGCAGGCCGGCCGCCCGCAGCCGGTCCAGTGCCGCCGCCGGCTCCTCCCACGCGCAGGCCAGATGCGCGAGGTCGAGGCAGACGCCCATCCGGTCGGTGTCCATGCCGGACAGCAGCGCGGCGGCCTGCCCGGTGCTCTCCACCACGCAACCGGGCTCCGGCTCGAACGCCACCCGCACCTCGCGGCCGGTGTCCCGCTGCACGTCGGCCAGGCCGGCCGCGAGCTGGTCGAGCCGCCGCCGGGCGGCGTCCGCCAGGTCGGAGTTCCACGGCCGCCGCCAGGCCAGCGGCAGGGTGGAGATCGAGCCCCGGGCCGCGTCGTCGGGCAGCAGGTCCGCGAGCACGCGGGCCAGATCCAGGGTGTACGTCAGTCGCTGCTCGGTCGTCCAGTCCGGGTGGTACACGTCCTGCTTCACGACGGGGGCCTGGAAGGCCGCGTACGGGAAGCCGTTGAGGGTGACCACCTCCAGACCGCGCGCGTCCAGTTCGGCGCGGAGCCGGCGGCGCAGCGCCGGGTCGGCGGCCAGTTCGGCGGCGACCGGGGCGGCCAGCCACAGGCCGAGCCCGAGCAGGTCGCTGCCGAGCGCCTGACGCACCGGCACGGCGTAGGTGTCCAGTTGGGCGAGGATGCCGGCCAGGTCCTCGGCGGGGTGCACGTTGGTGCAGTAGCCGAGGTGGACCGTCTCGCCGCCGGAATGTCGCAGCCGCATCAGCTACCACCGCGCAGGATCGAGTTGCCGGTCTGCGGGTCCACGGCGACGGGCGCCTCCACGTCGCCGAGGTCGAGCCGACCCGACTGCCCGTAGAACTCCACCGGGTTGCGCCACAGCACCTTGTCGACGTCGTCGTCGCTGAAGCCGGCCTGACGCATCGCCTCGCCGGTGGCCCGGGTCAGCAGCGGATCGGAGCGCCCCCAGTCGGCGGCCGAGTTGACCAGCATCCGTTCGGTGCCGTACTCGCGCAGCAGCTCGACCATCCGCGACGGGGTCATCTTGGTGTCCGGGTAGATGGAGAAGCCCAGCCAGCAGCCGCTGTCCTTGACGAGCTTGACGGTCACCTCGTTGAGGTGGTCGACCACCACGCGACCCGCGTCGATGCCGGACTCGGCGACCACGGCGAGGGTGCGTTCGCAGCCCCGGGCCTTGTCCCGGTGCGGGGTGTGCACCAGCGCCGGCAGGTCGTACGCCACGGCGAGGGCGAGTTGCGCGGCGAACGCCTCGTCCTCCTCCGGGGTCATCGAGTCGTACCCGATCTCGCCGACCGCCACGACCGCGTCCTTGTCCAGGTAGCGGGGCAGCAGGTCGAGCACCGGGCGGCAGCGCGGGTCGTTGGCCTCCTTCGGGTTCAGCGCGATGGTGGCGAAGTGGCGCACCCCGAACTGCCCGGCCCGGAACGGCTCCCAGCCGATCAGCGAGTCGAAGTAGTCGACGAACGACGCGGCGCTGGTGCGCGGCTGCCCCAGCCAGAACGCCGGCTCGACCACCGCGAGGACGCCGGCGCCGGCCATCCGTTCGTAGTCGTCAGTGGTGCGCGAGGTCATGTGGATGTGTGGGTCGAAGATGCGCATGTCACGCCTCCCGGGGCAGTGCGGCGGTGAGCCGGTGGAGCAGGTCGGTGGCGTCGGCGGGCAGGTCCCGGCCGGCGGCGTGCCGTTCGGCGGCGAGCGCGGCGAGCATCGCGGCCAGCTCGCCGTCGGCCCGGCCGTCCAGGTCGGCCACCGCGACGAGGGGCACCCCGCTGAACACGCACTTGAGCACCGCCTGCCGCCAGGCGGCCGCGTCGAGGTGCCGGGCGTACGGGCCGAGCGCGGCGGCGACCAGCCGGGTGTCGTTGGTCCGGATCGCGTCCCGCAGCAGCGGCACCGCCTCGGCGCCGATCGGCAGCAGCGGCAGGGCCCGCAGCACGGCCCGCCGTTCGGCGGCGTCGCCGTGCCGGTAGAGGCTCTCGGCGTACGCGGCGTGCTCGCCGGGCAGGCTGGTGAGCAGCAGCACCCGGGCCGCGTCGTCGGCGGTCCAGCCGGGTGCGTCCGGCAGCGCGGCCCGACCGCAGCGCCGACCGGCGGCCGGAAACAGCCGGGTGATCGCGGTGGGCTCGGCCGCGACCCGGCGCAGCGCCGTGTCCAGCCAGTCGGGATCGGGTACGCCCCGCAGCGCGGCCCGCAGTGAATCCGGTGTCATTCCGTCTCCTCCCCTTACTGCTACGCCGGCACCCCAGGTGTGCCTGTGGGCACCTCGTCTCCCGTACGGCCGGCCTGTTCGGCGGCGCGCAGGAACTCGATCGACCGGGCGGCCACGGCGGGTGCGGCGTGCGAGTCGCGGGGTAGCTCCACCGCGACCAGGCCGCGGTAGCCGGCAGCGGCCAGGGCGGCCAGCACCGGCGGGAAGTCGATCTCGCCGACGCCGAACTCCAGGTGCTCGTGCACGCCCCGGCGCATGTCGTCGATCTGCACGTTGACCAGGTGCTCGGCGACCTCGGCGACGCACTGCGGCACCGGCCACGGCTCCAGGCACCGGCAGTGGCCGATGTCGAGGGTGATGCCGAGTCGGGCCGGGGCGCCGAGCGCCGCGTGCAGTCGACGCCAGTCGGCGATGTCCTGCACCAGCATCCCGGGCTCCGGTTCGAAGCCGAGGGTCACGCCCGCGCTGTCGGCGGCGTCGACCACGGTGGCGCAGCCGGACACGAGCCGGTCCCAGGCGCACTGCGGCGACACCGCCTCCGGCCGTACGCCGGCCCAGAACGAGACGGCCTCCGCGCCCAGGTCAGCGCCGATCCGTACCGCCCGGCGCAGGAACTCGATCCGCCGGGTCGGATCGTCGTGCAACAGCGTCGGGGCGTGCTTGTGCCACGGGTCCAACAGGTAGCGGGCCCCGGTCTCGATCACCACCCCGAGACCCAGCTCGGACAGCCGGCGGCCGACCGCGGCGATCCGGCGGCTGAGGCCGGGCGCGAACGGGTCCAGATGGTCGTGGTCCAGGGTGAGCGCCACCCCGTCGTAGCCGAGGTCGGCGATGACGGCGAGCGCGTCGTCGAGCCGGTGGTTGGCGAAGCCGTTCGTGCCGTACCCGAGGCGCACCGTCGTCGCGCCGGCCGCCGATGAGCCGGCCGGCGCGGATCGAGGTTGGGGCACCGTCATGTCGGGGAGACCTTCCGGGCCAGCCGGCGGCCCAGTGGCGCGGCCGCCGCGACGGCCAGCCCGAGCAGGCCCGCGCCGCCACGGGCGGTGAGCGCTCCCTGAAGGGCGGGCAGGCCGGTGATTCCAGCGCCCACCGCCGCGCGGACCTTCCCGGCCGACGGATCACGGACCACCTGCACCTGGGCCGCGCCGTAGCGGGCGGCGTACCACCCGGCCAGCACGGCGGGCAGCGCGGCGGCGATCCCGGTCGCCCAGGCTCGGCCCCCGCCCACGGCGGCCCGCTCATCGGTCGGCCCGGCCTCGACATCCGCAGCGCGGCGGGTGTCCGTGGCGGCGGCCCGGCGCGCGCCGGGCACGGCGATGGCGGCGCTCGCGGCGACCACGGCGGTGCCGGCCAGGGTACGCATCGGCAGGACGGCGTCGGCGCCGCTGACCTCGCGACGGGACAGCGCGGTGACCGTCCAGGTGTGCGCCGCCACGGTGACCGCCGAGGGCAGCGCCCGCGCCAGCCGACCGCCGGATGCGCCCAGCAGCACGTCCAGCCCTCGGCAGGCCGCCATCACGGCGGGGCCGGCGGCGGTGTTCTTGGCCAGCAGGTCGTACCCCCAGATGCTGGCGGCCAGCGGCACCGCGAGCGCGGCGGCGCGGCGACCGCCCACGGCGGCGGCCAGGCCCACGCCGGCGGCGGTGAGGCCGGCGGCGATACCCAGCGCGGCGGTCGGGGTGACCCGGCCGCTGGGGATCGGCCGCTCGGGGCGTTCGACGGCGTCGAGCCGCCGGTCGGACCAGTCGTTGGCGGCCATGCCGGCCCAGTAGAGCAGCACCGACGCGCCCGCCAGGGCAGGAGTACGCGGGCTCAGCGCACCGGCCGCCGCCGCGCCGGCCACCACGTCCCCGGGAACCGAGAGCGCGGCCGGCGCGCGGACCAGCTCGGCCAGGTCAGCCAGCGTGGTCATGGCCACCGTCCGGGCCGGCGTGCAGTCGCTGGGCGAAGTCGGTCAGCCGGGCCCACTGCTCGGCCAGCGAGTGGGTCGGCGTGCCGAGCGGATCCTTGAAGAAGAAGCCGAGGTCGGCCAGCGGCCCGACGTGCCCGGCGGCGTGCGCGGCGGCGGTGAGGCGGGCCAGGTCGAGCACCAGCGGCGCGGCCAGCGCCGAGTCGCAGCCGTGCCAGGTGAACTCCATCCGCATGCCGGTGCCGAGGAAGCCGGCGAACGTGATCAGATCCCAGGCGGTCTTGAAGTCGCCCAGCTCCTCGACGTACTCGATGCGGGTGTTGCCCTGCGGCACGTAGCCGAGCGTCTCGCCGAGCACGCGTTGCTTGCTCTGCACCTTGGCCGCGTTGGCGGCCGGGTCGGCGAGGGTGGCGCCGTCGCCACCGCCGAGCAGGTTCATGCCGGACCAGGAGCGTACGGCGAGGTTGCGCATCGCGAACATCGGCGCGAGCACCGACTTGACCAGGGTCTCGCCGGTCTTGCCGTCGTGCCCGGCGTACGGCAGACGGCGCTCCTGCGCCAGCGCGGCCAGCGCCGGCAACCGGAGGCCGGTGGACGGCGTGAAGTCGACGTAGGGGCAGCCGGCCAGCAGCGCCGCGTACGCGTACAGGGAGCTGGGCGGGAGCACCTCGTCGGGGCCGTCGAGGGCGGCGCGCAACGCGGCCGGGTCGGCGTGCCCGGGGTGTGGTCGGGGCACGGCCTCGGTGGCGGAGACGTTGACCACGACCACCCGGTCCAGCTCGTGGCGCTCCCGGAAGCTGGTCAGGTCGCGGACCACGGCCGCGGCCCGGTCGGCCTGGGTGTCGCCGACCGGCGCGGGGCGCAACTCCTGCTCGACCACGCCCAACTCGTCGCGGAGCGCGGCGACCAGCCGCCCGGGGATGACACCGGCGTCGGCGAGCGTTTCGGCGCGCTTGCACAGCGGGGTGGTGGCCACGTCGTGCCCGCCGAAGACCAGGTCCGCGATGGACGGCAGGGCGGGACCGCGCAGGTCCGGCAGCTCGGTCACACAGCCGGTGGGCCCGGCCAGGCCGGCTCGCAGCGCGAGCCCCCCGACGATGCTGGTGGTCGCGACGGAACCGCGCGCCCCTACCAGCCAGACACCTGTTCGCATGGTGCTCCTTCCTCATTTCCGAGGAACCGTCGGTACCGCTAAAAATAGGAATATCAGAATATGTTTCGGAAAGATACGGCCCGGTTTCGGAAAAGTTTCGGGCCGGATGGATGGGCCCCGCCCGCCCGACCCGTACCGGTACGACGCCGGCCCGGCGTCGGCGTCGGCGGCGACGACGACGGACCGGATCTCGGCACGGGTACGGACAGACGGGGCTGGCAGGCAGGGTCGGTCGGCGTCTCGACCCTGCCTCCCCCGCATCCGCCGACCGGGGCGTTGGCATGCCCCGACCGGACGTCTCAGGTTGCCGCGCCCACCGGATCCTCGACCGGGGTGCGGTCCGCCGTGCGGAGGCAGGCGGAAGTGGTACGGGTGGGGGCAGCGGCGGGCGATGTCATCGGGTCCTCCGGATCGCCGGGGTGGTGGTGGCGGTCCTCCGGTGCGGCCGGGGAATCCCGGTCCGGTCGCACCGGACGACCGTCCTATCCGTGCGCCACCGGGCCGCAAAGGCCCGGCTGCACACTCTCCGGAGCCGACCTCGTCCCGGCCGCGGGGCGCAAACCGCGGCCGGTCCCTCGCCGGTCGGCTCCGGAAAGCCGGTCGGGCGACGGTGGCGCGAGCACCGCCGTCGCGGATGGTCAGGGGGTCAGACGGCGACCACGGTCAGCGCCGATTCCACGTCGGTCCACGAGGAACCGGTCTCCGCCGAACGGGTCACCGCGTCCAGCACGAGCTGGACCTGCAACGCGTCGGCGAAGGAGGGCGCCGGGTCGGTGCCGGTGGCGATCGCCTCGATGAGATCGCGCATCTGGTGGGTGAAGGAGTGCTCGTAGCCGATGATGTGACCCGGAGGCCACCACGCCGACATGTACGGGTGGTCGCCCTCGGTCACCAGGATCCGGCTGAAGCCCTGCTCCAGCACGGGCCGGGTGGCGTCGTAGAAGTCCAACTCGTTGAGCCGCTCCAGGTCGAAGACCACGCTGCCCAGCGAGCCGTTGATCTCGACGCGCAGGGCGTTCTTGCGACCCGTGGCGAAACGGCTCGCCTCGTACGTGGCCAGGGCGCCGCCGTCGAGCCGGGCCACGAAGACCGCGGCGTCGTCGACGGTGACCGTCCCGGTGGCCGGAGCACCACCGTCGGCCGACTCGCCGTCGACGGTGGCCGCCAGCCCGCTCGACTCGGCCGGCAACGGCCGCTCCTTGACGAACGTCTCGGTGATCGCGCTGACGCCGGTGATCTGCTGGCCGACGACGAACTGCGTCAGGTCGATGATGTGCGCACCGATGTCACCGAGCGCGCCGGAGCCCGCCCTGTCCTTCTGCAACCGCCAGACCAGCGGGAACTGCGGATCCACGATCCAGTCCTGCAGGTACGTCGCTCGGACGTGCCGTATCACCCCGAGTCGTCCCTCGGCGACCATCTGGCGCATCATCGTGACCGCGGGGACCCGGCGGTAGTTGAACCCGCACATCGACCGCACCCCGGCGGCGCGGGCGGTGTCCGCCGCGGCGGTCATCGCCCGTGCCTCGGCCACCGTGTTGGCCAGCGGCTTCTCGCACAGCACGTGCTTGCCGGCGGCCAACGCGGCGAGGGCGATCTCGGCGTGACTGTCGCCCGGTGTGCAGACATCGACAACGTCGATGTCGTCCCGGTTGACGAGGTCACGCCAGTCGGTCGTGTACGCGTCCCAGCCGAGCCGGTCAGCGGCGTCGGACACCGCTGTGGTGTCCCGGCCGCAGATCAGCGCCATCCGGGCCCGGGCCGGCAGGTCGTACACGCGGTTCACGGTGCGCCACGCCTGTGAGTGCGCGGCGCCCATGAACGCGTAACCGACCATGCCGATCCGCAGTTCTCTGTCTGTCGTGGACAAGGTGGGTCTCCCCCCGGTATGTCAGAACCCGAGCTTGTCGTAGCTGCTCGCGTTCTCCTTGGTGATCGTCTCGGAGGCGAGGGTCACTTCCTTGGGCACCTGCAGCTCCGTCAGGTCGCCCAGGCCCCGGCCCTGCGCGATGAGCCGCGCGAGCGAGATCGCCGAGGACGCCATCGACGGGTTGTAGGTGACCGTCGCCTTGAGCACCGAGTTGTCGGCCTTGATCGCGTCGATCGCGAGCTTGGAGCCCGCGCCGCCGACCATGAAGAACTCCGACCGGTTGGCCTGCTTGACGGCCGCGAGCACACCGATGCCCTGGTCGTCGTCGTGGTTCCAGATCGCGTCGATCTTCGGCAGCGCCTGGAGGAGCTGGGCCGCCTCGCGCTGGCCGCTGTCCGAGGTGAACTCGGCCGAGCGCCGGTTGCCCACCTTGAACCCGTAGGTCGCCAGGGCGGCCTTGAAGCCCTCGCTGCGCTCGACGGTCAGCGGGATCTCCAGGCCGGCGATCTCACCGATGACCGGGTTGGAGACGCCCTTGTCCTTGAGCATCTTGCCGATGTAGTGGCCGGCGGAGACGCCCATGCCGTAGTTGTCGCCCTTGATCACCAGCCGCGAGGCCAGCGCGTCGGGGAACGCCCGGTCGAGGTTGACGATCGGGATGCCGGCCTGCATGGCCTGGAGGGCAACGGCGTTGACCTCCTTGCCATCGTGCGGCAGCACGACGATGATGTCCGGCTTCTGGGCGATCAGGGTGCCGAGCGTGGAGCGCTGGGCCTCCGAGTTCGACCCGCCGTCGACCTCCTTGAACTCCACGTCCGAGTACGCCGCGGCCTGCGCCTTGGCGTTGGCGTGGATCGCGCCCATCCAGCCGTGGTCGGCTGCCGGGGCGGAGAAGCCGATGACGACCTTCTTGCCCGGGGCGTTGTTGCCCTCGGCGTTGCCAGCGGCCTTGGTCTGCGTGCTGGCGGCCGGGGTCTCGTTACTGGTGCAGGCGGTCAGCAGGGTGGCGGCGCCGACCGCGGCACCACCGAAGAGCAACCGGCGGCGCGACAGGTCGCGACTGTTCTGGGTCATGAATGACCTCCTGGGAGCGGGATTTCATTTGGGTGAGGGTGTGCGAGGTCCGGCCACCGTCGAAGATCTCGACGTCGCCAGAACAACGGTGCGGTGCGTCAGGTTGCGGTGGTGACCCTGTTCCGCGCGAGGAGCCGAGTGACGGACTTGAACTTGAACTGCTGGATCAGGACGGCGGCGACGATAATGCCGCCCTTGACCATGTTCTGCGCCTCGATGGAGAGGCCGTTGATGGCGAAGAGGTTCGTGATCGTGGCGAAGATGATGACGCCGAGCAGCGAGCCGACGATCGTGCCCCGACCACCGCTGAGCAGCGTCCCGCCGATGATCGCGGCGGCGATCGCGTCCAACTCGTACAGGTTGGCCATCGCCGCCTGCGCCGAGGTGGCCTGCGAGGTGAGCATGATGGCCGCGATGCCGCAGCAGAGACCGGAGAGCGCGTAGAGCAGCATCGTGTGCCGGCGGACGTTGATGCCGGCCAGTCGGGCCGCCTCCGGGTTACCGCCGACGGCGATGGTCCGCCGGCCGAAGGTCGTCCGGTTGAGCAGGACCCATCCGGCCAGTACGACCGCGCCGAGGATGTAGACCAGGATCGGGACGCCGATGATCTTGCGGGCGGCGATGTCGTTGATGAACGTGCTGCTCGACACCTGCGTCTGCTTGTTGGAGATCGAGGCCGCCAGGCCGCGCGCGGCCACCAGCATCGCGAGGGTCGCGATGAAGGGCACCAACCTGCCGTACGAGATGAGGACGCCGTTGACCAGGCCGACGCAGATGCCCACCACGAGGGCCGTGAAGATCATACCGGCGGCGCCGTAGCTCTGGGTGGCCACCGTGGTGCACCAGACCCCGGCCAACGCGACGATCGCTCCGACCGACAGGTCGATGCCGCCGCCGATGATCACGAAGGTCATGCCGACCGTGACCACGCCGACCACCGAGGCGAGCTGAAGGATCGCCAGGACGTTGTTCCAGACCCAGGTCGGGTCGCCGTACAGGTCCGGCTTGGTGACCGCGCCGACCACGATGAGCGCGGCCAGCACGCCGATCAGGCCGAGGTTGCGCTTCGCACCGTCGCCGCCGTCGCCCCGCCACCAGGAGAGCTTGCCGGTGGATGCCGTCTTTTCGCTGACCACCGCCGTCTCCGCCGGGTCCACCGGCGGCGACTGGGCCGGAAGCTGCGGGCGCTCCGGTGTCGCGGTGGGTGTGGGAGTCGCGTCGCTCATGCCGGTGCGCCTTCCATCAAGGACCCCGCCATCACGAGGTCAAGCACAGTGTTCTCGTCAAGTTCGCCGGCCACGGCCTCGCGGACGACCCGGCCTTCGCGCATCACCAGCACCCGGTCGGCCAGGCCCAGCACCTCGGGTACCTCGCTGGAGACCAGCAGCACCCCGACGCCCTGCGCGGCCAGACCCCGGATGACCTGGTACAGCTCAGCCCGAGCGCCCACATCCACACCTCGGGTGGGCTCGTCGAGCAGCAACAACCTGGTGCCGCCGAGCAGCCACCGCCCGACCACCACCTTCTGCTGGTTACCGCCGGACAGCGTGCGTACCGGCCGGTCGACGTCCCGGGGCCGCAGCTCCAGGCTCTCGGCGATCCGGTCCGCCTCGGCGCGCTCCTTCGCGGCGTTGGTGAAGCCGAGCCGCGCGTACCGGCCGAAGGTGGCAAGCGTGACGTTGCGGTAGATCGGCTCACCGAGCAGCAGCGCCTGGCTCTTGCGTTCCTCCGGGGCCATCCCCATGCCGGCCCGCACGGCGGCGCCGACGCCGGGACGCAGCACCTTGCCGTCCATCCGCACCGAACCGGTCTCCGCGAGGCGGGCGCCGTAGATGGTCTCCAGCAGCTCGGAACGACCCGAGCCGACCAGGCCGGCGATGCCGACGATCTCGCCGGCCCGCACGTTCAGCGAGACGTCGGCGAACTCGCCGGTGCGGGTCAACCCCTCCACCTGGAGCAGGTCGGCACCGGCGGGGTCGTCGGCCGGCCGGTCCGGGAAGACGTACTCGATGGTGCGGCCGGTCATCCGGCTGACCAGGTCGCGGGTCGGGGTGTCGCGCGCCGGCAGGTTCGCCGCCGTGGTCCGGCCGTCCTTGAGTACGGTGACCCGGTCGCCGATCTCGCGGATCTCCTCCATGCGGTGGGAGATGTAGATGACGGCGATGCCCTGCGCGGTCAGCTCCCGGATGATCCGGAACAGGTTGCCGACCTCGTCGTGGGCCAGCACCGCGCTCGGCTCGTCCATGATGATCAGTCGGGCCTCGTGCGACAGCGCCCGGGCCATGCTGACGATCTGCTTGCCGGCGGCCGGCAGCGAACGCACCATCCGTCCGGGCGGGATCTCGCCGTGGCCGAGCCGGCCGAGGATCTGCCGGGTGTGCCGGGCCATCCGGCCGCGTCGAACGAACCCGAAGCTGCGGTATTCGTGCCCGAGGAAGGCGTTCTCCGCCACCGACAGGTCCTCGACGAGGTCGAGCTCCTGGTAGATGGTGGCGATGCCGGCCTTCATCGCGGCCTGCGGGTTGGTGAACGTGGCCGGTTCGCCACGCCACTCCACCTGCCCGGAATCCGGTTGGTGCACCCCGGACAGCACCTTGATCAGGGTCGACTTGCCGGCGCCGTTCTGCCCGAGCAGGCAGTGCACCTCGCCGGCACGCACCTCGAGCTGCACACCGTCGAGTGCGCGTACGCCGGGGAACGTCTTGACCACATCGGTGAGGCGCAGGACCACCTCGCCCGCGACGGTGTCGGCGGGAGCCTCGACCAGCGGTGCCTCGGCGACGGCCTCGGCCGACGCGGTGGCGGGGTCATCCTCGGGCAGAGCCACAGTCTCCTCCTCGCTCACGACAGGATTTCGGTCAGGTTCACGGTGCTGGCCTTTGCTCGCGACTGCGGGGCTCGCAGACCCGACTCACTCCTCGCGCTCACGATGCCGGCCTCTGTTCGCGACTGCGGGGCTCGCAGACCCGGCTCACTCCTCGCGCTCACGATGCCGGCCTCTGTTCGCGACTGCGGGGCTCGCAGACCCGGCTTACTCCTCGCGCTCACGATGCTTCGCCGAAGGCGACGTCGCTGGCGAGCACTGCCGCGCCGGTGACACCGGCACGTCCACCGAGCTCGGAGAGCACGACGGGCAGGTTGCCGGTGGCCAGCGGCAGCGACCGGCGGTAGACCACGCTGCGGATCTCGGCGAGCAGGATGTGCCCCAGCTGGGCCAGCCCGCCGCCGATCACGATCATCGACGGGTTGGTGAAGCTGACCAGGCCGGCGAGCACCCCACCGAGCCGCCGTCCGCCGTCCCGGATGAGCTGGATGCAGGTCACGTCACCCTCGACGGCCCCCTCGGCGACGTCCAGCGCGGTGACGACACCCCGCAGGGCGAGGCGCTCGGCCAGCGCCGGCGACGTGCCACTGCGCGCGGCGGCAGCGGCGTCCTTGGCCAGTGCGGCGCCGCTGAACAGCGCCTCCAGGCAGCCGACGTTGCCGCAGGAGCACATCGGTCCGTGCGAGTCGACCTGGATGTGGCCGATGTCGCCGGCGCACCCGTCGGTGCCCCGGTAGACGTCGCCGGTCAGGTAGATGCCGCACCCGATGCCGGTGCCGATCTTCACGAAGAGGAAGTCGTCCACCGAGTGGGCGACCCCACCGTGCCGTTCACCGATGGCCATGATGTTGACGTCGTTGTCGACCACCGCCGGGCAGCCGTGCTCCCGGCTGAGCAACTCGCGCACCGGGTACCGGTCCCAGCCGGGCATGATCGGCGGCGAGACCGGAACGCCGTCGCGGAAGCTGACCGGACCGGGAACGCCGATGCCGACCGCGTCCAACCGCTCGTACGCGCCGTCGACCCGGGCCTTGTGCAACAGCTCGTTGACCCGTTGCAGGGTCACCTTCGGTCCGTTGCGGATGTCGGCGGGCTCGGTGTACTGGGCGACCGGTTCGAGTCGGCCGTTGACCACCTCGATGTCCATCGAGCTGGCGCCGAGGTCGACGGCGGCGAAGCGCAGCTTCGGGTTGAGTTCGACCAGTGTGGAGCGTCGTCCACCCCGGGAGGCGGCGAGCCCCGCCTCGGCGACGTAACCCAGGGCCACCAGGCGATCCAGCTCGGCCAGCATGCGCGGGCGAGGCATCTGGAGCCGGTCGCCCAACTCGGCGCGGGAGACGGCCCCCTCGTCGCGGAGCAACCGCAACAGTCGGACGTGCAGGGGGTCGACGGTGCGCACCGGGGGGTCACCTCTTCACGGAATCGTTCACATCGACGCAACGTCGAAGTGTTGTGTCCGACACAGTAGGAGCGCTCTGCACCGCGTGTCCAGAGCTTCAACCGTTCTGAGTTGAACTTTTGTCCGAAAGAACAAAAGCTACTAGACGATCAAGAAAAGGATCACGGGCCGCCCGCGTCCGCTCGCCCGCAGTTGCATCGACACACATGAAACCGCCCCGCCAACCGATGGCTGGTGGCGGGGCGGTTGAGGGCAGTTGGGTCAGCGACGACCGGCGGCGTTGCGCTTTTTGCGGAGCTTGCGGTCGTCGCGCAGCTCGACGTACGGCTCGTCGTCGGGGTCGTGCCCGGCCGCGATGGCCCGACCGCGCTCCAACTCGGCGTCGAACTCGGCACCCAGCAGGATCGCGATGTTCGTCAACCACAGCCAGACCAAGAAGATGATCACGCCGGCCAGCGCCCCGTACGTCTTGTCGTACGAGCCGAAGTTGCTCAGGTAGAAGGCGAACAGGCCGGAGATCACCAGCCAGATCACCACGGCCAGCACCCCACCCGGGCTGACCCAGCGGAAACCGCCGTGCCGGGCGTTCGGTGAGGCCCAGTAGAGGATCGCGAACATCAAACTGACCAGGATCAGCAGCACCGGCCACTTGGCGACGTCCCACACCGTGACCGCCGTCGCGCCGAGACCGACCACGTCCCCCACCACCTCGGCGAGGCGGCCGGTGAAGACCACGATCACCGCGCTGATCAGCAACAGCACCCCGATCAGGGCGGTCACGCCCAGGCGGATCGGCAGCGTCTTCCAGATCGGCCGGCCCTCCGGCACGTCGTAGATCGTGTTCGAGGCGCGCATGAACGCGCCGATGTAGCCGGACGCGGACCAGAACGCGGCCAACACACCGATGACCGCCGCGAGGCTGGCCAACCCGCCGTTGTCCTGGGCAGTGGTGATCGCGTCGTTGATGATCCTCTGGATGCTGTCGTTCGGTACCGCCTGGTCGACGGTGTCCCGGACGCCGTTGGTGGCACTGGTGCCGAGCAGACCGAGGATCGAGATCAGCACCAACAGACCGGGGAAGATCGACAGCACCCCGTAGTAGGTGAGCGCCGCCGCCCAGTCGGTCAGGCTGTCGTCCTGGAACTCGCTGACGGTGCGCCGCAGCGCCGCCTTCCACCCGCTGCCGGGCAGATCGGTGGGGCTGTCCGGGCCCGCGTCGGGTCCGACCGGCGCACTGGCGTCGTCGGCGGTCGCCCGGCGGGCGGAAGACTCGTCCGAGGTCATCGCCCCTCCTCATCGTCGGTGGTGTCATCTCCGACATGCCCCGTCGACAGGCACCGATAACCCCTGATCGACCCGGCTTTGCAGGAAGTCGGGGTGTCATCGCCACCACGACGGCCCGACTTCCCTAAAGTCGAGTTGATCTGGACGAGGTGGCCCGCTCTACCTAACGACCGACGGCGTCGGACTCGACGAAGGCGCGCCACGCGTCGGGCGTGAAGACCAGCACCGGCCCGACCGGGTCCTTGGAGTCGCGGACAGCGACCAGCCCGGACAGGTTGTCGGCCACCTCCACACAGTTGCCACCATCCGGGCCGCTACGAATGCTCTTGCGCCACCGGGCACCGGTTAGATCCATGTCTCCGCCACTTCCGCCATGAGATCGAGGGACTGCCCGTTCGATAGTGCCTCACCCCGGATCGACTCCCACACCTCGATCATCTGACGGACGTACTCGGTGCGGTCAATGACCTGCCCGTGGCGCTGGCCCGCGAGATAGACGAGATCCTCCCCCTGGGACAAACTCGCGATCACGAACGGCCCCCCGAGCCCGGCGTAAGCACCGCCGGAGGCCGGCACCACCTGGATCCGGACCCGGGGGAACGCCGCGCCAAGCTTCACGAGGTGCTGGATCTGCTCGCGCATCACGTCCGGTCCACCGACGTGTCGGCGCAGAACGTGCTCGTCGATCACGGCGGTGAGCAGCGGCGGACGGTCCCGGGTGAGCACACTCTGACGATCCAGCCGGGCGGTCACCTGCTGCTCGACCTCATCCGCCGCGAACAGGCCGCCTCCGGTCAGTAGTGCGCGGGCGTACCCCTCGGTCTGCAAGAGGCCCGGCACACACAGCGGCTCGAACGAGCGCAACGCGGTGGTTTCCTGCTCGATGCCGGCCCAGTCGCGGAACCACGGCACCACGGCCTCCCGACTGATCCGCCGCTGGATGCGTTCGAAGCGGCCGTCAGCACCGAACACGGCGTCACACCGGCGGGCGAAGTCCAGACTCGGCCGGCGCTCGGATGTCTCCACCTTGGCGACGAGCGCCCCGGAGTAGCTCAGCGCCTCCGCGAGCGCCGTCTGCGACATTCCGCTGACGGCACGGGCCAGCCGCAACTCCTCCGCGAAGTGCTCCAGCATGGACGAACTCTCCACGGACAACCCCCGTACAACCTCGTACCGTGTCGGGCCGATCGCCGTACGCCCTGGTCGTCGGCGTGCGGAATCTCCCACCGTAGTCGGATCCTCACCAGACTGTCACGCAGCGGAACCGTTCACGGGATCTGACGGCGGGCGGAACCAGGCCGGGAGCGTCCCGTGACCCCCCGATCCGGGGCGCTCCCACCCACCGATGGAGGTACCTCCGTGCGACCCACCTGGCCGACCCCTGAAGATGGTGGGCTCTGATGCCCCGGTACCGCCCCCACGTGGCGGCCCGCCCGTCCTGGCGCTGCCGGGTCTGCGGAGCCGCGTGGCCCTGCTCGCCGGCCCGCCTGGCACTGCTCGGCGAATACCGTGAGGACCGGATCGGCCTGCTCGTGTACCTCGCCGGGGTGCTGTGCGAGGCGGCCGGGGACCTCACGTGCCCGACCGGGGACGACCGACTGAGCGACCGATTCATCACCTGGGCCAGGGTCCGTTGAGCCGCGGCGGCAGCTTGTCCACCGACTCGATCGGTCGACCAGGTGAGGCGGGTCGGCCATTTGTTTCGGGTTGATGAAGCTCGTCGGGATACGGCAACACGTACCGGTCACCGCGATAACAAGAAGGTCACACTGAAAGTTTTTTTCGCTGATGATCGCGCGATCTCGGCACAGAACAAGTTGGGCAAAGTAGTACGGAACCGGCGCGGCGGAACGAGCGATGTGACTCTCGGTGACGACCAGATCGGGTTGCGTGCCCGTCAGCGCTCTGCACCGGCTCGGGCTGTGAACCAGACCACAGCCTGCCCTACCTGCCGCATCGTCGCTCACGCGAAGCCGTCGCCGGCACAACCCCTATTCGATAATCGACATTCCCGGGGAATCCCCTTACTAAGGATTAGTCACCCTCAGCAATGATAATCAACAATATTCCCATGAAGCGTGGTCCCACGTATTGTCCCCCAGCGTGTCATCCGCCCACCCCGTTCAGGACTCCGTCCCGTCGCACCGGGACGACGACGCGCCCGCATCTGTCGACGTCGACGAACGGCCGTTCAGGCCACCCGCCGACAAGGTTCCAGCGACCGAACCCGGTGCGGCCGACCCCACCCCCGTGGCCGTCGTCGGGCAGCCCGACCGCGAGTTGTCCGCGCAATTCGAGGACGAGAAACCGGGCCGGGTGTTCACCGGGCCACTCGGATTGTTTCTCACGGGCGTCACCCTTGCCGTCGCACTCCTCGCCATCTGCCAGGTCTTCTTTCCGCTGGCGCAGGGCAGCAAGTACTACCTGATCATTTTCCTCGCCGGCGTCCTGCCGATGGTCTTCCTGGCGTACCCCTCGGGTGTGCGCCTGCCCCGCCGCGGCGCACCGGCGGCGACGACCGACCCGGCGAACGCGTCGACGGGACGTACCTCCCCCACGGCGTTCGACTGGGTGCTCGCCGGGACCGCGTTGCTGAGCTGCCTCTACCCGGTGCTGCCGGTGACGATCGGTACGGGTGGGGGCGGGTACGACGCCTTCCTCGATCGACAGGGGCTCCTCGACCCGGTCGACCTGCTGCTGGGCACCGTACTGCTGGTCCTGCTGTTGGAGGCGTGCCGCCGGACCACCGGATGGATCCTGCCCGCCGTGTGTCTGCTCTTCCTGGCCTTCGGCTACTACGGCGGGCTGCTACCGCAGTCCTGGCCGGTGGCCCACGCCGGGCTCGACTTCGGGCAGCTCATCGACGCGTTCTACAACTCCGACAGCGGCTTCTACGGCACGCCACTGGACGTGGCCGCCTCGTACATCGTGCTGTTCACCATCTACGGCGCGGTGCTGGACCTCTCCGGCGCCGGTCGATTCTTCGTGGAACTCTCCGCCGCCGCCTTCCGCCGCTCCCGAACCGCACCGGGCCGCACCGCGGTGGCCGCCGGCTTCCTTCTCGGAACCGTCTCGGGCTCGGGCGCGGCCACCACGGTCAGCATCGGCTCGGTCACCTGGCCGATCCTGCGCCGGGCCGGCTATCCGGCGGAGCGGGCCGGCGGGATGCTCGCCGCCGCCGGCGTCGGCGCGATCCTGTCGCCACCGACGCTGGGAGCCGCCGCGTTCATCATCGCCGAGTACCTCGGCGTCTCCTACCTCCAGGTGCTCGGCTGGGCCACCGTGCCGACCCTCCTCTACTACCTGGGCATCCTGCTCGCGGTGGAGATCGACGCCCGCCGCTCGGGAGTACGTCGGGTCACTATCGACGCCGGGTCGGCCTGGTCGCTGCTGGCCCGCTTCGGCTACCACTTCCTCTCGCTGATCGTGATCGTCGTGATGCTCGCCCTCGGCGCCTCGGCGACCAGGGCCGTGGTGCTGGCCACCGCGTTGGCGGCCGTGCTCTCCTTCCTGGACCGGCGGCACCGGCTCACCCCCGCACGACTGGTCGAGGCGCTCGGCAACGGAGTGCGCGGGGTGCTGGCGGTCAGCGCGGTCTGCGCCGCCGCCGGCATCATCACCGCCACCACCACCAAGACCGGGCTCGGCCCGCAGGCCGCGGCGCTGCTGCTCAGCGGTGCCCAGGCGGTCAGCTCCGACCCCGCCATCGTGCTCCTGCTCACCGCCCTGCTCGCCGCGCTCGCCCTCACGCTGCTCGGCCTGGCCGTGCCGGTCACCGCCTCGTTCGTGATCGGCTGGGTGATCATCGGCCCCGCGTTGCTCAACCTGGGCGTCGCCGCACCCGCCGCGGCGATGTTCGTCTTCTACTTCGCGGTGCTCTCCGAGGTCTCGCCGCCGACCGCGCTCGCCGCGGTGGCCGCCGCCGCCGTCACCGGCGGGCGACTGGTCCCGACCATGTGGCAGACCCTGCGGTACGCGCTACCCGCGTACCTCATCCCGATCGCCTTCGTCCTCACGCCAACCGGGCTCGGGCTGCTCGGCATCGGCGGGTTGGACCGCATCCTGCTGGCCGGCCTGACCACCGCGTTCGGGGTCGCGGTGCTCGCGGTGGCAGCCGGCGGGTGGCTGCCCGGCATCGGCCCGGCCGGAACGCCCGAGCGGATCCTCGGCGCGCTCGCCGGGCTGGTACTGCTGTGGCTCGAACCTGTCCCCGTCATGGTCGGCGCCGCCCTGGTCGCGCTCACCGTGGCGGGTGTCCTGCTCCGTCGCGGGAAGGCCAACCGGACGGCCGCCGCCGACAGGGGCATCAATCAGAAAGACCATCAGGAGGAGTACAGGTGAGACGGATCAACGTGCGAATAGCCGCCAGTCTCGGGGCAGTCACCCTGGTCACGGCCGGCGTCGCCGGATGCGGCGGCCGTCAGGAGAACACGGCCAAAGACGACACCTCCAACGCGGTCGCCTGCGAGGTCACCAAGGAGACCCGGGTCGGCATCGCCACCGGCAACGCCACCGGCGTCTACTACGTCGTCGGCAACGCGCTCGCCGGGCAACTCGCCACGGCCAGCGGTGGCAAGCTCACCGGCACCGCCGCCGAGACCGGCGCCTCGGTGCAGAACATCGAGCAACTCGTCGCCGGTCAGTACGACGTCGCCTTCTCGCTGTTCGACACCGCTGTCAACGCGACGCAGGGCAAGGGGACGTTCAAGGGCCCGCAGCCGGTGAAGGCGCTCGCGCGGATCTACGACAACTACACCCAGGTCGTCGTCCGGGCCGACTCGGGAATCACCTCGGTCGAGGGCATGAAGGGGAAGAAGATCTCCACCGGATCGCCCAAGTCCGGTACCGAGGTCATCGCGCAGCGACTGCTCACGGCGGCCGGCCTCGACCCGGCGAAGGACATCCAGGCGCAGCGGCTCGACCTGACCAAGACCGTCGACGGCATGAAGGACGGCAGCGTCGACGGCTTCTTCTGGTCCGGCGGCATCCCGACCGGCGGCGTCACCGACCTCTTCACCACCGCGGGCGACAAGGTCAAGTTCATCGACATCAGCCCGCTGCTGCCGAAGATGGCCGAGCAGAACCCCGCGTACCAGGCCGGGACGATCGCCAAGGACATCTACAAGACTCCCGCCGACGTTTCGACAATCGTGGTGCCGAACGTGCTGCTGGTCCGGGACAACCTCGACGCCAACGTCGCCTGCGTCATCACGAAGACCGTGTTCGAGAAGAAGGACGCCCTCAGCCAGGCCAACCCGGCGGCCAAGGGCATCGACCTGGCGAACGCCCGCAAGACCGACCCGGTGCCGCTGCACCGTGGGGCGGAGACGGCACTGACGAAGCTGAACGCCACCAGCTGATCCGATCGCCCCGGCCCGGGAACACCGCCCGGGCCGGGCACCACCACCGACCCGGGAGACCCCGTGCCGCTCCCCGCCCACGTACGCCAGCACCGCAACGGCGGTGTTCTCGAAACCCTGCGCTCGATCCGCACCCAGCTCCTCGCGCCGATCATGGTGACCATCATCAGTCTGACCGTGCTCGGTGTCGCGCAGACAAACACCGCGCTCGCCGCCAGCGCGGACGCCGACCGGGCGCGGGTCCTCTCCGGCACCGCCACCGTCACCGTGCAGTTGGTCCACGAACTGGAGCGGGAACTCGGCGAGACGGCGGCGCTGCGCCAACGTGGCGGCACCGCCGGCCGGCCACTGGTGGACGCCCAGCGGCGGCGCGTCGACGCCGCGGTCGAGCGGTTCCGCTCCTCCGGAGAGCAGGCCCGGGAGTCCGTACCCGACCTGACGCCGGTGCTCGGCAGGGCCGGAGGCCAGCTCGACCAGCTCTCCCCCAACCGCACCCTGGCGCTGGCCGGCACGGAGGCGGACGCGGCGTACGCCCTCACCGTCGAGTCCCTGCTGGCCGTCGCGGACGCGCTGCCCGCGCAGTTGCGTGACCCGGAGTTGGCGAACGCCGCCCGGGAGGTCGCCGCCGTCGCCGCCCAGGAGCACCTGGCCTCCGTCGAACGTGACCTGCTGCGTGGCGTCTTCGTCCGGGGCAAGCTCGCCGCCGGCGAGCTTGCCCGGCTCGGTTGGCTGCACGGTGCCCAGGAGCAGCGCGAGGCCGAGTTCCTGCGGATCGCGACCGACAAGGCGAACAACTCCTGGTCCCGGCTGATGACCGGCGGCGACGTGGAGACGGCACGCACCATGCGGGACGCGGTGCTGGAGACCGACGGTGGCGCCCAGGCGATGAAGACCGACGGCGACGCCTGGTTCGTGGCGCAGAGTGGCACGCTTCGCCGGTACAACCTGCTCGGCCGTGAACTCTCCGAGGACCTGGACCGCGACGCCTCGGCGCTGGCCCGCGACGCACTGTGGACGGCGGTGCTCACCGGTGGGGTGACCGGTGCCGTGGCGCTCGGCTCGCTGATCACGGCCGTCGTGCTGGCGATGCGCATCAGCCGACGGTTGAGTCGGCTGCGGGCGGCGGCGCTGGCCATGGCGAACCACGAGCTACCGGAGCAGATCACCGCCATCGCCGCCGGGACGCAGCGCCCGGACGAGGGCGCCGCTGGCGCCGCCACCGCCGCGATCGCGCGTGGTCACGACGAGGTCGCCCAGGTCGCCGCGGCGTTCGCCACGGTCAGCCAGGCCACGCTGCGCCTCGCCGGCGCGCAGGCCGAGTTGCGCCTGGACATGACGCGGATGGCCGAGGCGCTGGCCCGGCGGATCCGTACGCTGATCACCCGCCAGCTACGGCTGCTCGACGACTTCGAGCGCGAGGAGACCGATCCGCACATCCTGGAACGTCTCTTCGCACTCGACCACCTCGCCGCACGCCTGCGCCGCAACGGGGAGAACCTGCTGGTCCTCTCCGGCGGCGAGCCGAGTCGGGGGCACGAGGCTTCGCTGCACCTGGAGGACGTGGTCCGGGCGGCGGCCTCGGAGATCGAGCACTACCCCCGGGTGGAGCTGAACCTCCCGGCGATCGGGGTGCAGGGCGCGGCGGTCGGCAGCCTGGTGCACCTGCTCGCCGAGTTGCTGGAGAACGCCACCGTCTACTCACCGCCGGACACCGCCGTGCTGGTCGACGGCCGGCACACTGTGGACGGGCTGTTGCTGCGGGTCCACGACCACGGAATCGGCATCCGACCGGGCCGGCTGGCGGCGATCAACGAGCGGTTGGCGAGCCCGGCCATGATCAGCAGTGCGGCGGCCGGCAGCATGGGCTTGCACGTGGTGGCTCACCTGGCCGTCCGGTACGGGATCCGGGTGCAGCTCTACAACACCGGCAGCGGCACGATCGCCCAGGTGGAACTTCCCGACCTGCTGTTGACGCGGATCGACACGGTCGCCCACCACCAGCCGGTGGCGGGCCGGCCACTGGCCGGACGGCCGGCGGCCTGGTTCCGACCGAAGAGCACCGCCGCCGCCGGGGCACGGTCACTGGTCACCGCTGGGAGCGCGGGCGGGCAGGTTCGGGGCGTCGCCCCCGTACCGCCGCCCCCCGGGCCCTTCCCCGGCGCTGGCCCCCTGGCGACGCCGGCCGTGCCGCCAGCTCCGCAGCTCACCGCCAACGGGCTGCCTCGTCGGAGAAGCGGTGAGCAACGACCCACGCAGTTGCCCACGCACCTGCCGCCACCACCACCGTCCCCCGTCCGCGAGTCGGATCTGCTCGATCCCGAGGTGGTCCGGCGCCGCCTCTCCGCCCTCGCCGAGGGCGTGGCGAGCGCCGCCCGCTCCAACCCGTACACGACACACACCGGGAGAATCAGATGACCCCACCCGTGACAACGGGCCTGGACTGGCTGCTCGCGAACTTCGTGGACCAGGTTCCGGACGTGTCGCACGCCCTCGCGGTCTCCGAAGACGGGCTTCGACTGGCCGCCTCCCCGCACCTCTCGATCGATCAGGTCGACCAGCTCGCCGCCGTGATCAGCGGACTGGCGAGTCTGACCGTCGGCGCCGCCCGGCTGATGTCCGCCGGCCGCGTACGCCAGCAGATCATCGACATGGACGGCGGCGTGATGCTGGTGATGGCCGTCGGCTCACGCGCCCTGCTCGGCGTGCTCGCGGCACCCGGCTGTGACCTCGGTCAGATCGGCTACGAGACCGCCACGCTCGTGCAGCGGGTGGCCGAGGCCCTGGAGCCGGCGGCACGCCGGTGACCACACGAGTGCGGAGGCTGGGGGCGGCACTGCTGCTCGTCGCGCTCGTCGCGGGTTGCGGCGGCGCATCGTCCACCTCGGACGACGCCTGGCACGGCGGGCGGATCTTCCTGGCCACCGGCAACACGACGGGCGTCTACTACCAGCTCGGCGGCGGCTACGCGGACCTGATCAATCGGCATCTGCCCGGCTACGAGGCACGGGCCGAACCGACGGGCGCTTCGGTGGAGAACATCAACCGCCTGGCCAACGGCGACATGGAGATCGCGTTCAGTCTCGCCGACACCGCGGCCGACGCCATCGCCGGGAAGGGCGCGTTCGAGGGCAAGCCCCAGCAGGTCCGCGCGCTGGCCCGGATCTACAGCAACTACACCCACCTGATCGTACGCACCAACAGCAAGATCAAGACCGTGGCTGACCTGCGGGGCAAGCGGGTCTCCACCGGCTCGCCGAAGTCCGGCACCGACGTCATCGCGGGCCGGCTGCTCACCGCGGCCGGACTCGATCCGGACCGCGACGTCCGGCGGCTCAACCTGTCGCTGCCCGAGACGGTGAAACAGATCCGGGCCGGCACCGTGGACGCTCTGTTCTTCTCCGGCGGTCTGCCCACCCCCGGCATCAAGGACCTGCTCACCAGCGCACCCGGCGTGTTCCGGCTGCTGCCGCTGGACAGCCTCCAGCAGCCGCTGGAGAAGGGCTACGGCCCGGTCTACACCACCTCGACGCTCACCGCCAACGTCTACAACACAGCGAGTGACGCGCCCACCATCACCGTGGCCAACGTGATCCTGGTCAGCGCCGACATGCCCGACGAGCTGGCGTACGACCTCACCCGGACGCTCTTCGAACACCAGGGAGAGCTGATCGCCGTCCACCCCGAGGCGGCGAACTTCACCCGTGCCAGTGCCGCGCTGAGCGAGCCGATCCCGCTGCATCCCGGTGCCAGCCGCTACTACCGGGGCAGCTGAGCGGTCGGGCGTCGGCTCACAGGTCCCCGGGTGCGGTGGCGGCGCGCGCCACGTTGACCAGACGGTCGGTCTCGGCCAGCAGGGCATCGTCGTCCGCCGGGGTGCCGGGGTCGAGTCGGACCGTCCAGGTGAGACCGTCGGCCCCGGCCACGCGGCGGGCCGCGACCCGCGCCGCGCCGCCGGGCACCGGCTGGTGCTCGGTGTACGCGACCGAACGCGTCACCCGCGCCCGCACCTGGTGCGGCAGCTCACCCGGGTCGAGCAGGAAGTACGTCTCCGTCGGGCCGTCGGCGACCACCGTGTAGCCGTCACGGTCGACGACGGTCTCGGCGGGCGTGACGGCCAACTCCCGGCCGGACCAGACCGCCTTGAGGATGGTGTGCCAACCCAGCCGCTGCCCCCGGCCGGGCAGCCACAGCCCGAGGTTGCTGGCGACCACCACGCCGTCGCCCTCACCGTTGCCCGCCGCCGCCCAGGCCAGCACCCGTTCGTCCGGGGCCAGCGGCGGCCGGTCGGCCGGTGGCAGCTTCGGCTTGCGGCTGAACAGTCCCATCAGAGGCCTCCCGCAGCCTGCTCGCGAAGCGCCCGCGCGTGCTGCTCCAGGGACAGCAGCTCACCGAAGGCGGCGAAGTACTCGTCCTTGTTGTTGACCGGGTTGATCCGCTGGATGCGCGACTTGAGGTCCCGGATCCGGGAGGTCACCGACCCGAACTGCACCCGCGCCATCGTGATCGACACGTAGCGCGGGTCCGGTTCGCCGTCGATGCGCAGCGGCTCCACCGCCAACTCGCCGACCAGCGCCGCCGCGGCCAGATCGTCGCAGGCGTCCCGGACCGACTCGATCCACACCGCGCCGCCGGTCGCCGACGCGGCACCGCCGGCCGCCGCGAGGGCCGCCCGCACCGCGACGTGCACCGGGTGGCGGTATTCGGTCGACTCGACCGCGTCGAACATGGGCCCGGCCAGCACCGGCTGCTGGAGGGCGAGCTTCAGCGCCTCCCGCTCGACCATCGACTGCGGGCTGTCGAGCACCGGCTCGGGGCGCGCCGAGGGGGGCCGGGCGGCGGGGGCGGCGTCGCGGGTGCCCGGCGGCGGGGTGTTGGCGGCGGCGAGCACCGCCCGCTGCACCGGCTCGATCTCCATCCCGAGGTCCATGGCGAGCTTTCGGACGTACTCCGGACGCTTCTCCCGGTCCTTGAGTCGCGCGACGAGCGGCGCGGCGTGGCGCATGGCCTCGACCCGGCCGTCGACGGTGTCCAGGTCGAAGCGGCCGATCACGTGCCGCAGCGCGAAGTCGACGAGCGGCTCACGGCGGGCGACCAGATCCCGCACCGCCAGGTCACCCTTGGCCAGCCGCAGGTCGCACGGGTCCATGTTGTCCGGGCTGACCGCGATGAACGTCCGCCCGACGAACCGCTGGTCGTCCTCGAAGGCCCGCAGCGCGGCCTTCTGGCCGGCGGCGTCACCGTCGAAGGTGAAGATGATCTCGCCGGCCACCTCGTCGCTGTCGAACAGCAGCCGCCGCAGGACGGAGATGTGGTCGGCGGCGAACGCGGTGCCGCAGGTCGCCACCGCCGTCGTCACCCCGGCCAGGTGGCAGGCCATCACGTCGGTGTAACCCTCGACGATGACCGCCCGCCCCTGCTTGGCGATCTCCCGTTTGGCCTGGTCGATGCCGTAGAGCACGTTCGACTTCTTGTAGATCGGCGTCTCGGGGGTGTTCAGGTACTTCGGGCCGTCGTCGTCGTCGAAGAGCTTGCGCGCGCCGAAGCCGATCACGTCGCCGGCGAGGTCACGGATCGGCCAGAGCAGCCGACGGCGGAACCTGTCGATCAGGCTGCCGGAGCGCGACTCCCGGGAGAGCCCGGCGGTGACCAGCTCCTGGTGGGTGAAACCCTGCTGGCGCAGGTGCTTGGTGAGCAGGTCCCAGCCCTCCGGGGCGAACCCACATCCGTAGCGCTCGGCGGCGGCCCGGTCGAAGCCGCGCCGGGCCAGGAACTCCCGCGCCGGCCGGGCCCCGGCCGTGCTGAGCTGGGCCCGGTAGAAGTCGACAGCGGCGGCGTGCGCGGCGACCAGGCGCTGCCGTTGCCCCTGCTGGGGGCGGGGGCGCGGGGTGCTCCTGTCGTCCTCGACGTAGCGCAGCTGGATGCCGGCGCGGCCGGCCAGCCGTTCGACCGACTCCACGAAACTGAGGTGGTCGGCGTCCATCAGGAACTTGATGGCGTCGCCGCCGGCCCCGCAGCCGAAGCAGTACCAGACGTTGCGGGCCGGGGAGACGTTGAACGACGGGCTCTTCTCGTCGTGGAACGGGCACAGGCCCTTCAGGTTGCCGCCACCGGCGGACTTGAGGGTGACCGTCTCGGAGATCACATCCCCGATCGAGGTGCGTTCCCGGACCAGTGCGATGTCCTCGTCCCGGATCCGCCCAGCCATGCGCCACCCCCTCGGCGTACATCCTGCCCTGCCGGACCGGCGACACGTCCGCCGGGGGACGCCGGTGTGGCGACCACCGCTGCCGCCTGGGCGGTTCCGGCCCGCGAGCCGGCCCCGCCCGGGGACCATGACCAGATGCGCAGGGTACGCACCGGAGCCCCCCACGTACCGGACTGGTTGGCCAGGCGGATCGGGCTCGGCGGGCTGGGCCCGCGGGTCGACGAGGCCGGCCACCGGCACGCCACCTGGCTGGAACTCTTTCTCGACGTCGTCTTCGTGTACGCGCTGGCGGCGGTGACGGCCCGGCTGGGCACCGACCCCTCGCCGTCGCCGACGGCCGTGCTGGCCGTGATCGGCCTCTTCGTGGTGATCCAGTGGGCCTGGCTGGGGCAGGTCTACTACGACACCCGGTTCGACCCGGACGACTCGGTGCACCGCCTGCTGGTGCTTGTCGCACTGGTCGGCGCGGGCGCGATGACGCTCGGGGTCGACGAGGTGCCGGAGAGCGTGCTCCTGCCGGTCGGGTACCTGATCGTGCGGGGCGTGCTGCTCCTGCTGTACCTGCGGGCACGGCCGACCAGCTCGATGGCCCGCGCGGTGACGACGGTCTACCTGATCGGCTTCGGGTCCGGCTGGCTGATCTGGCTGGGGTCGCTGGCGGCACCCACCAAACTGCGCCCCGTCCTGTGGATCGTCGGGATGACGATCGAACTGTCCACGCCCTGGGTCGGTGTGCGCCGGCTCAACCGCTGGCCGGTGGACAACCGGCACCTGCCGGAGCGGATCGGGCAGTTCACCATCATCATCCTGGGCAGCGCGCTGGCCAGCCTGCTCTTCGCCGTGCCGGACCACCCGCCGCCCCACATGATCCTCACCGCCGCGCTGGCGTTCCTGATCCCGGCGGCCGTCTGGTGGGTCTACACCACCTTCGTCACCACCCGCCTGCTCCAACGGCGGCTACGTGGCGGGCAGGCGTACAGCTACCTGCACATCCCGCTCGGCGGGGCGCTGCTGCTGCTCGGCTGGGCGCTCGGCCAGGTGGTCCGGCTGGTCGACGCCAACGCCAACGGACTGCCCCTGGAGTTGCGGCTGCTGCTCGGCGCATCGATGGTGATCTGGACGCTCTGCGGTCTTGCCCTGTACTGGCTCTGGAACCGACCGAGCACCGCCCGGTTGGCGATCGCCGTCTACGGCGTGGTCTCGGTCTCCCTGATCACCGTGACGGTGCACCGACCAAGGCTGCTGCTGTCGCTGCTCTCCCTGGCGATCGTCGGGTACGCCGTCCTGGTCAGCCGTCGACTCGCCCGGGCCAGCGAAGCGAATCAGCCGTCCGAGGAGTGAACGGCCCTCAGGCGGCGGCGGCCTCCTCGGCCACCACCTGGTTGTTCCAGTCGGCCTTGGTGGAGCGCCAACCCTCGTCGTCCATGCCACGCCGCCAGTAACCGGAGATGGAGAGCTGGTCGAGGGGCACGCCCCGTTCGCCGCGCAACAGCCGGCGCAGGTCCCGGACGAAGGCCGCCTCACCGTGCACGAAGGCGTGCACCCGGCCAGCCGGGAACTCCAACGCCCGCACCGCCTCGACCAGCGCCGCACCCACCGGGCGGTCGCCCCGGTGCAGCCAGGTCAGCTCGATCGCGCCGGGGCTGAGCAGCTTCTGCTCGTCGGCCGGGTCGCCGATCTCCACGAAGACGTGGGCCGGCGCACCCAGCGGCAGCCGCTCCAGCGCGGCGGCGATCGCCGGCAGGGCACTCTCGTCGCCCACCAGCAGGTGCCAGTCCGCGTCCGGGCTCGGCGCGTACGCCCCGCCGGGGCCGACGAAGTGCACCGGGTCACCCGGACGCAGCGCGGCGGCCCACGGGCCGGCCAACCCCTCGTCGCCGTGGTGCACCACGTCCACGGTCAGCTCCTCGGCCAGCGGATCCCACCGCCGCACGGTGTACGCCCGCAGCCGGGGCCACTGCTCCCGGGGCAGGTCCCGGCGGATCGCGGCGAGGTCCAACGGCAGCGGGTACGCGACCCCGGGCTGCGGAAACACCAGCTTGATGTAGTGGTCGGTGAACTCGCCCACCGGCAGGCCGGCCAGCTCGTCCCCACCGAGGACGAGCCGGATCAGGTGCGGGGTGGGTCGTTCGGTGCGCAGCACCCGGACCGAGGTGACGTTCCTGGGGCGTTCCGTCATGTGGTTAGGTTAACCTAAGTTAGCACTGTGGCGTCACCCACCAGGCGCGTGTGCCAACTCACCGCCGCCGGGTCGGTGAGCGAGGCGACCTGGTCGATCACCACCCGCAGTCGGGCGTCGTCGTCCGGGGCCGCCCCCCACAGCGGCGCGAAGATCGGATCGAGCCCGTCCGGTGCGCGCCGGAGCAGCGCCGCCACCAACTCCGCGAGCATCGTCCGCTGCCGTTCGTAGCGGCCCCGGAAACCCGAGCGACGCATGACGTACCGCAGGGCGATGCCCTTGAGCAACGCGCACTGGGCACGGGCCAGCCTCGGCACCACCAGGTCGGCGTCGTAACGGCGGTGCGGGCCAGGGCCCGAACGCTCCTCGGTGGCCTCCACCGCGGCCGACACGAACCGGCCGGTCAGCCCGCTCGTGGTGGCCTTCAACGCGACCTGGGCGCGGTGGCTGCCGTCGTACCCGGCGAGCGGGGCGAGCAACGGGTCGGCCAGCAGGTCCACCAGCACCTCGGCCAGGTCGGCGGCGGACTCCCCGGAGTAGGCGGCGGCCACGTCGGCACAGAGCGCCGCCCGCTCGTCGGCGTCCGCGAGCAGCGGACCCAGCGTGACGTACCCGCCGTGGATGCCGTCCTCCACGTCGTGCACCGAGTACGCGACGTCGTCGGCCCAGTCCATCACCTGCGCCTCCAGGCAACGCCGGTCGCCGGGCGCACCGGCCCGGATCCAGCCGAAGACCGGGGCGTCGTCCGCATACACCCCGAACTTGCGTTGCCCCGGGCGGCGCGGCCAGGGGTACTTGCCGATCGCGTCGAGCGACGCGCGGGTCAGGTTCAGGCCGGCGGACGAACCGTCCGGGGCGAGCACCTTCGCCTCCAACCGGGTCAGCACCCGCAACGTCTGCGCGTTGCCCTCGAAACCACCGCACGGCGTGGCCAGCAGGTCCAGAGCGGACTCGCCGTTGTGCCCGAACGGCGGGTGCCCCAGGTCGTGGGCGAGCCCGGCGACGTCGACCACGTCCGGGTCACAGCCCAACCGGGCACCCATCTCCCGCGCGATCTGCGCCACCTCCAGCGAGTGCGTCAGCCGCGTACGCAGGAAGTCGTCAGTCCCGGCCGTGTGCACCTGGGTCTTGGTGGCGAGCCGCCGGAACGCCGCCGAGTGCAGCACCCGGGCACGGTCACGCTCGTACGGTGAGCGGCGGTGCCCGGTGTCCTTGGGCGCCTCCCGCACCAACCGCGCATCGGCCGCGGAAGGCTTACTTCTCACGCAGCCGTCGCTGTTCGCGACTGCGGGGCTCGCACAACCGGCTCACTCCTCGCGCTCACGCAGGACGCAGAACTCGTTGCCCTCCGGGTCGGCGAGCACCGTCCAGTCGACATCGCCCTGGCCGATGTCGACGTGCCGGGCACCCATGTCGACGAGCCGCTCGACCTCGGCCTCCCGGTCGGCCGGGCGCAGGTCCAGGTGCAGTCGGTTCTTCCGGTCCTTGCCCTCGGTCACCGGACCGAAGAACAGGGCGGGAGACCGATCCACGGACTGGCGGATCTCCACGCCGTCCGGCTTCTCGGTGACGATCTGATAGCCGAGCGCCTCGGCCCACCACCGGGCCAGTCGCGCCGGATCACGGGCATCGACGGTGAGGCTCTCCCAGACGCTTGTCATTCAGTCACCCTTCCCGTTCGACGGCGTACACAATCAGCCGTTTGCGAGCGAGCCAAGGTTACGCCCGTCCCGGCTGGTCGACGTGCCCCCGACGCGTCGATGAATCGTCCACAACCGCCGATCGGCCCTGAGTTGTGGACCGATTGCCCTGGGTCACAGGCTCGCAAGCGGCGGTGGCCACCGGTAGCGTTCCCAGCGCGGAACGTGACGAGCGACCGACACGCAGATCCCGACCGGTAAGGGAGCAGCTCGTGGACGCAGACACCGTGGTGGGTGCGGAGCTACGCGGGCTGCGCCGGCGCCGACCCGAGGTCGCCGGGGCGGTGCTGGCCGGCACCGACGGCCTGCTCATCTCCAGCGACCTGCCCAGCACCGACGCCACCCACCTCGCCGCGCTGGCCGCCGCCAGTTTCGGGCTCGGCCACCGGGTAGCCGACACCGTCCGGCGGGGTGAGTTCCGGGAGTCGGTGGTCTGCACGACGGCCGGTTGCGTGGTGACCTACCCGGCGGGGCGCACCGCCCTGCTGACCCTGGTCACCGCGTCGGCGGTGGAGGATCTGGAGACGCTGCACGAGGAGGCTCGGGCGGTGGCCCGCCGGACCGGTTCGGTGTTGGACACGCGCGTCGGCGGTGGCGGCGCGAGCGCGGTTCCGGACGGGCACGCGCCGCTGGCTGTGCGTACCCCGATGGCGACCCTGCCGACGCAGTTGCGTCGCCCGTCCCGACCGACCTGGCGTCGCCCGCCGATCTGATCGTCGGTGCCGGGGGGGGGGGGGGGGCCCCCCCCCCCCCCCCCCCCCCCCCCCCCCCCGGCCCCCCCCCCCCCGCCCCCCCCCCCCCCCCCCCCCCCCCCCCCCGCCCCCCCCCCCCCCCCCCCCCCCCCCCCCCCCCCCCCCCCCCCCCCCCCCCACGA
>NZ_JBNCKS010000052.1:41666-47790 GCF_049841635.1 Micromonospora sp. DT44
CCCGCGTATTTTAGCGTGGGGGCGGGCGGGGCCCGGGCCCCCCGGCCCCCCCGCCGCCCACGTCAACGGCTGTCCGACCCGCCGGTCTCCACCACGGCCCGCCCGGCCTCCAGCCGGGCCACCGGCACCCGGAACGGTGAACAGGACACGTAGTCCAGGCCGACCTCGTGGAAGAAGTGCACCGAGTCCGGGTCGCCGCCGTGCTCGCCGCAGACCCCGAGCTTCAACCCGGGCCGGGCAGCCCGCCCCTCCTCGGCGGCGATCCGCACCAACCGGCCGACGCCGTCACGGTCGATCGACTCGAACGGCGAGATGCCGAAGATGCCCAACTCCAGGTAGCGCCAGAAGAACGCGCCCTCGACGTCGTCGCGGGAGAAGCCCCAGCCCATCTGGGTCAGGTCGTTGGTGCCGAAGGAGAAGAACTCTGCCGCCTCGGCGATCTGCCCGGCGGTCAGCGCCGCCCGGGGCACCTCGATCATCGTGCCGATCAACACCTCGACCCCGCTGTCCCCGACCACGTCGGCGATGATCTTCTCGGCCTCGGCGCGGACCGTCTCCAACTCCTGCACGGCCCCGACCAGCGGCACCATGATCTCCGGGCGGGCGGTTCCACCAGCGCTGACGACCGCGACGGCGGCCTCGGCGATGGCCCGGACCTGCATCGCGAACAGACCGGGGATGACCAGACCGAGGCGGACGCCCCGCAGCCCGAGCATCGGGTTCTCCTCGTGCATCCGCCGGACGGCGGCGAGCAACGCCTCCTCCTTCGCCACGTCCTCGCCGCGTTCCTGCGCGACCGCCACGTTGACCGCGAGCTGCTCCAGCGGGGGCAGGAACTCGTGCAGCGGCGGATCGATCAGCCGGACGGTGACCGGCAGGCCGTCCATCTCGCGGAAGATCTCCTCGAAGTCGGCCCGCTGCAACGGCAGCAGCGCCGCCAGCGCCGCCTCCCGCTCACCCTCGGCCCGCGCCAGGATCAGCCGCTCGACCAGCTCCCGCCGGTCGCCGAGGAACATGTGCTCGGTGCGGCACAGCCCGATGCCCTCGGCGCCGAAGCGCCGGGCCCGGGCCGCGTCCGCGCCGGTGTCGGCGTTCGTGCGGACCGCCAGCCGCCGCTTCCCGTCGGCATGCGTCATGATCCGGTGTACGGCCCGAACCAGCGCGTTGTCGATGTGTTCGGGATCGAGGCTTCCCTCGAAGTACTGCACCACCTCCGACGGCATGACCGGCACCTCGCCGAGGTAGACCCTGCCGGTGGTGCCGTCGATCGAGACGACGTCGCCCTCGGCGACGGTCTGCCCGGCCACGGTGAAGCGCTTCGCCGGCACGTTCACGTCGATCTCGTCGGCACCCGAGACGCAGGTCTTGCCCATCCCCCGGGCCACCACGGCGGCGTGGCTGGTCTTGCCACCGCGCGAGGTGAGGATGCCCTTCGCGGCGATCATGCCGTTCAGGTCGTCCGGGTTGGTCTCGCGGCGGACCAGGATCACCGACCTACCCTCGGCGGCCAGCTCGACGGCCCGCGCGGAGGTGAAGACCACGGTGCCGGACGCCGCACCGGGTGAGGCGCCGATGCCCGTGGCAACCGGCTGGAACTCGTGTTCGAGTTGGAAGCGGGGGAACATCAGCTGGGCCAGTTGCGCGCCGTTGACCCGGTGCAGTGCCTCGTCCAGGTCGATCAGGCCCTCGTCGACGAGTTGCCCGGCGATCACGAACGCGGCGGCGGCCGTGCGCTTACCGACCCGCGTCTGCAACATCCACAACTTGCCGCGCTCGATGGTGAACTCGATGTCGCACAGGTCCCGGTAGTGCTCCTCCAACCGCGCCATGATCGACAACAGCTCGTCGTAGGAGGACTTGTCCAGCCGCTCCAACTCCTGCAACGGCACGGTGTTGCGGATGCCGGCCACCACGTCCTCGCCCTGGGCGTTGGCCAGGTAGTCGCCGTAGATGCCCTGCGCGCCGCTGCCCGGGTCGCGGGTGAACGCGACACCGGTGCCCGAGTCCGGACCGAGGTTGCCGAAGACCATGGTCACCACGTTGACGGCGGTGCCGAGGTCGGCCGGGATGCGCTCCTGGCGGCGGTAGAGGATCGCGCGCTCGGCGTTCCACGACTCGAAGACGGCCCGGATGGCCAGGTCGAGCTGTTCGCGCGGCTGCTGCGGGAACTCCCGGCCGGTGTGCTTCAGAAAGATCTTCTTGTACGCGTCGACCAGCCCTCGCAGGTCGTCCGCGTCCAGGTCGAGGTCGTCGTGCGTACCCTTGGCGCTCTTGATCTCGTCGAGGGCGTGCTCGAACTCCTCGCCCGGCACTTCGCAGACGGTCTTGCCGAACATCTGGATGAGTCGGCGGTACGAGTCCCAGGCGAAGCGGTCGTTCTGGCCCGCCTGCGCGGCGAGTCCCACCACGCTCTGGTCGTTCAGGCCGACATTGAGGACGGTCTCCATCATGCCGGGCATGGAAAACTTCGCGCCGGAACGGACGGACACCAGCAGCGGGTCTCCCGGGTCGCCGAGACGCTTGCCCATCTCGCGCTCCAGCGCCCGCAGGTGCGCCTCGATCTGACCGGCGAGGCCGTCGGGCTCCCGGCCGGTCGCGAGGTACGCCTGGCACGCCTTCGTGGTGATGGTGAAGCCGGGCGGCACGGGCAGGCCGAGGTTGGTCATCTCGGCGAGGTTGGCGCCCTTGCCCCCGAGCAGGTCCTTCAGGTCCTTGTTGCCCTCGGAGAAGTCGTAGACGTACTTGTGATCGTCGGTCTCTTGCGCTGCCACCAGAGCCTCCCACGCGCGCCGGATTGACACCTAACGAAGGTTCAGGGCGAAGGTTAAGCGAAGATCGGGTGACCTGGGACCGTTCGGTGACAATAGGCACAGCCATCACGACTATCCGTGTTCGTACCGGCTTTTGGGAACGCTTCCACGCGCACGATCACGCAATATCCCCGGTCCTCGTATTGTTGACGACACTGGTTCTGCCGAAGCTCGCTTTTGCCATATCCGACGCGAAATACCCCTTCCGGAGCCGTCGTCGTGTCCTCCCTCGGAATCTCCTCCCCCACCCCGGACCCGAGCACCGTCGCTCACCCGGCCGCCGCCGACGGGGTCGCGCTGCCCGCGCACCAGCCGGAGGCCGGTGACCTGGCGGCGCTCGCCGCTCGGGCGGCCGGTGACGCACTGCTCGCCCCGCCGGTCCGCCTCGACGACGTCGTGCCGGCACCGGAACGGGTAGAGGCGGACCCGGTGGTGACGTTCGTGCTCGACGGAGACACCGCCATCCGGGTCACCGCCCACCCGGGCGCCCGGGAGGTGGCCGACCACCTGGCCCAACTGCTCCGCGCGGCGACCGGCTTCCCGCTGCCCGTCGCCGACACTCTCGCGGCGGACCCGGCCGGCATGGTGACACTCACCCTGGCCGGCACGACCCCGACGACGCCCCCCACCGCCCCCGGCCAGAGCGCGGACCTCGGGGCGGAGGGCTACCGGCTCGACGTGACCGCCGCCGGGGTACGCGTCGTCGCCGCGACCGCCACCGGTCTCTTCTACGGCGTCCAGACGCTCCGGCAGCTCCTCCCGGCCGCCGTGGAGAGCCCGACCCCGGTGGCTGCCCGCTGGGCGTTGCCCGGCGGCACGATTTTGGACCGTCCCCGCTTCCCGTACCGGGGCGCGATGCTCGACGTGGCCCGACACTTCTTCGCCGTCGAGGACGTCCTGCGGGTGATCGACCACCTGGCCCGCTACAAGCTCAACCACCTGCACCTGCACCTCACCGACGACCAGGGCTGGCGCATCGCCGTCGACTCCTGGCCGAGGCTCGCCACCGTCGGCGGGGCGAGCGAGGTCGGCGGCGGCCCCGGCGGGCACTACACCAAGGCCGACTACCGGCGGATCGTCACGTACGCGTCCGCCCGGCACGTCACCGTCGTCCCGGAGATCGACCTGCCCGGCCACACCAACGCGGCGCTCGTCGCGTACCCGCGCCTCGCGCCGGACAAGGTCGCGCCCGCGCCGTACACCGGCACCGAGGTCGGCTTCAGCTACGTCGACCCGGACGACGAGCAGACGTACGACTTCATCGCCGACGTACTCAGCGAGGTCGCCGCCCTCACTCCGGGGCCGTGGCTGCACATCGGCGGCGACGAGGCGTTCAAGGTCAAGCGCGAGGTCTACACCGGTTTCGTGGAGAGGGCACAGCAACTCGTCGCCGACACCGGCAAGACCGTGGTGGGCTGGCACCAGCTCGCCCCGGCCGCACACGTCGACGGGCGGGTCCTGCAGTGGTGGGGTACGAACACCGACGACCCCACCACCGCCGACGCCGTCGGCCGGGGCGCCCGACTGATCGTCTCCCCCGGTAACCACGCCTACCTGGACATGAAGTACGCCGAGGACACCCCGATCGGGCACGACTGGGCCGGCCTGATCGACGTACGCCGCGCGTACGACTGGGATCCGGGCACGCACGTCGACGGCGTGCCCAGCACGGCCGTTCTCGGTGTGGAGGCCCCGCTCTGGACCGAATCGGTCACCTCGCTGGCCGACATCGAGTTCCTGCTGCTCCCCCGGCTCCCCGCCATCGCCGAGCTGGGCTGGTCGCCCCGGGCGACGCACGACTGGGCCGGCTTCCGGGACCGCCTGGCCGGACACGGCCCACGCTGGTCCACCGCCGGAATCACCTTCCACCGCAGCCCCGAGATCCCCTGGCCGGCCATTCCGACCATTCCCCGCCAACACCCCGCCGCTGCGATGGACCCGACAACCCGCTGAACGGTGCGGTACCCCGAGGCCGTTAACCGGCCGTGATCGACTCGGGTTCGCCGATCTCGGGGTGTCCCGCACGCCGGGATACCCCGATATCCGCGACGTCGAGTCGATCACCCCGGCTGGCGGTTTGGGCGGCCGTGGCGTGATCGTCCCGTGGCGGACGGCACCCCGGCGGCGGAATCGCGGGTGGGGCGGGGTCGTTATACCTCCCATGCCGCCGTGACCCCGGGTCGCGGCTCCGGGGAACACCCGCCGGGTCGGCGTCGTTACACCTTCCGCATGACCGAGCACCACCACGCCGGCTCGCCGGCAGCCGCCGCCGGGAACACCCGCCAGGCCGGCGTCGTTACATCCCCGCGCGGCCGAGCATCACCGGCCGCCCCCGGTCCGCCGGCGGGAATGATCCCCTGGCCCGGACAGTTGCACCACCCTCCGGGACACCCCCGAGCAGGCCCCGCCGGGCCGCCCGGCCGATCCCCAGGAACTTTCTCCGCGCAGCACACCCCCGTGTGCCGAGTGCGTATCCCCCGATGAAGCAGAGGAGCACGCCATCATGCGTACCGATCTGATTCGCAAGACCGCCCTGACCGCCGCTGGCCTCGCCTTCACCGGTGGAGCGATCGCCGGCCCGGTGACCGCCGCGTACGCCATGGCCGACGCCAAGCCCACCACCCAGACGGTGTCCGACCGCAAGGGTCACGGTGAGCGGGAGCTCGGCGTGCGCTACGAGGCACAGCCGAACTTCTTCTACTGCGGCCCCGCCGCTACCCGTAACGCGCTGAGCGTGCAGGGTAAGAACATCGACGTGGACGCCATGGCCAAGGAGATGGGCACCACCGAGGCCGGCACCAACTCGATCAACGACATCACGCCGGTGCTGAACAAGGAGACCGGCAAGGCCGACGCCTACCGGTCGGTGGAGATCAGCAGCCCGGACGCTGACGCCAAGCAGACCGACACGCTGCGCGCCGACGTGGTCAAGACCGTGGACAACGGTCGGGCCGTGGTCGCCAACATCGCCGGCACCAGCACCGACACCGACGGCAACACCCACTCCTACGAGGGCGGGCACTACATCAGCGTGACCGGCTACCGCGACAACGGCAACGTCGTCACGATCGCCGACTCCGCCAACCCGGACACGGCCTCGTACCAGATCACCATCGAGCACCTGGCCGACTGGATCGCCACCCGCGGCTACGCCACCAGCTGACCCGCGACCCCGCACCACCGACAAGGGCCGGACCCCACCACGGGGTCCGGCCCTTCGGCATGCCCAGGTCACGTCGCCCCGCGCCCCGCGCCCCGCGCCCCGCGCCCCGCGCCCCGCGCCCCGCGCCCCGCGCCCCGCGCCCAAGATCCTC